>QMMS01000007.1 GCA_003647375.1 Deltaproteobacteria bacterium | reverse complement strand
CTACAACCCCAACTCACCCGCAATTCCCTTCATGGCTTCCAGACTGAGAACAACGAAATCGTTGAGAGGCATACCCATTTTTTCACATTCCATAATTCTCTCACGGCTCACTGCCCGGGCAAAATGTTTCGTTTTCATCCGCTTGGTAATTGATTTGGGTTTGACACTGGCAATTTTCTTGTCCGGGTAGACCAGGGCAGTGGCTACGATCAAGCCGGTGATGGTTTCCGCGGATGTCAGGGCATACTCGAACCGGGTTGTCCGCTCAAGCCCCAGGCCTTCAGCATTGTGTTTTTTGATGACGTCCAGGATTGTTGGCAATACATTTTTCTCTGAAAGGATTTTCTCCGTCTCAATACCGTGGGTGGCGGGGTCCTCGCCGGTGAGCTGGTAATCCAGATCGTGAAGCAACCCGGATAGACCCCAGACGGTTTCATCCTCATCATATTTTCTGGCCAGAGAACGCATGATGGCTTCGGTTGCGACGCAATGAGAAATGAGTCTGGGATTCTGAAGATATGTTTCAAGAAGCGCCATGGCCTGGTCTCGCGTAATGCCGGCATCGGTATCGGTTGACATGTTATGTCTCCTACAATACACTAAAAGGGTTCGAGGATAATTATGTTGATTGGGTTTGTTGGGTTCATTGGGTTAATGAAACAGGAGTGAGTTGAGGGCATGATACCGTTTACCGAGGACAACTCGATAAACACAATGAACCCAACAAACCCAATCAACCTCAATCCCTTGAACCCTTAGTTTTATATAGCATGTATGGGGAAAAAGGCAAGCACGCTGAAGGCTATCAGGCTGCAGCCAAATATATTCTGGATGCAGATCGGTATCGTCAAACAAGAAGCAGCAGACATGCTGGCAGATGCCGATATCGATGTGACCATGGACAAATGTATCAAGATTGAGCATGCCAGATTCTGCAAAACATCGTCGTGTTAGAAAGTTGCGGTCCCGCCGCAGAAAGGATATCCCCTGTGCATGCTGTCATGCCATTACCCCATTCAATTGGACCTGCCGGTGTGGATTTGCCATTTGCCAGGCATGCATGTACGAGAATGTCTGGGGCATGTCTTGCAACCACATTACCTGGCAGTGTCCTGACTGTGGAGACTGGAACGGATTCGGGAATCAGTAATTTTAATGTCCCATTTGGGGAATGGGAGAAAACCCCTCGCCTTTAGGCGAAAACTTTAGTTTAACAATGTGCGGCTAAAGGATTCCAGGGGTCCAGGGTTCAAGGATTCGAGTGATACAGCCGCCCGGTGTTGGCTATCTGCAAGTAGTATATTGTTCCATGTGCCCGGAGCAGGGAGATGAGAACCTGCCACTTGGACCCTTGACCCCCAAGCCTTTGGCTTTCGCCGAAGGTGGTTGACTGATAAGCGATAAGCATTAAGCCCTAAGCCACCTACAGCTTACTGCTTACTACCTGCTACTTACTACATACCGTTTAGAGTACGAGGTCACTATGTTTGGTCAGATCACCATATCGTTCTGGGTATTTCTGCTACTGGTGTTGATTGCTACCATCGCGATTCTTGACCGGATTCTGATTCCCAGCACGCGTTGGTTCCTGCGCCGCCGCATCAATCGAGTCATCGATGAAATCGGCACCCGTCTTGACATTGAAATCCGTCCCTTTCAACTCACCAAGAGACAAGTTCTTATCGATCGTCTTGCCTATGACCCAAGCGTACTGGAGGCCATCAAGGATTTTGCTAAAGACCACGATATGCCCATGGAGATCGTACAGAACAAGGCCATGACGTATGCCCGCGAGATCGTCCCGTCATTTAATGCGTATCTCTATTTTCGAATCGGTTACTGGGTTGCCAAAAAGATTGCCAGGATGTTGTATCGGGTAAGAGTCGGACTGGTCAAAGAGCATCACTATGCGACCATCGATCCGGATTCTACGGTGGTATTCGTCATGAATCACCGTTCCAACATGGACTATGTTTTGGTGGCCTTCCTGGCTGCCGAGCGGACCACACTATCTTACGCCGTAGGCGAATGGGCCAAGATTTGGCCCCTGCAGATGCTGATCCGGGCCATGGGTGCGTTTTTTGTCCGCCGGAATTCGGGGAACCCCTTGTACCGTTGCGTTTTGGAGCGGTATATTCACATGGCAACCTTTGAAGGGGTATGCCAGGCTGTTTTTCTGGAGGGTGGCCTGAGCCGGGACGGGTCTCTCCAGAATCCCAAGCTCGGCCTGGTAGATTATATGCTGCGTCAATTTGATCCGTCTATGGACCGGGATATTGTTTTTATCCCGGTCGGAATCAATTACGACAGAACCATTGAAGACCGGAGTCTTCTGCGTGCACTGAAGCCGGGAACTGTAAAAAGAAGCTGGTGGTTCGTTTGTCGAACAACAGGGACCTTTATTCTTCGCAGCCTGGTCCTCATGATTCTCAGCCGCTGGCGGCGGTATGGGTATGCATGCGTCAATTTTGGGACACCCCTGTCGGTCAAGGCGTACTGCAGGGACCAGAATGTCGATTTCAAGAAGCTGGATCGCACCCGGCGGTTTCCTGAAGTCGAAAAACTGTGTCGCCAACTCATGCAGACTGTTGCCGATGTCATTCCGATCCTTCCCATATCCCTGTTATCGACCGTTTTTCTGGAAAATATGGATATCGAGATGGACATCCTTGAGGTAGAGGAACGGAGTTTCCAGCTCATAAACCGGCTAAAGGACAAAGGCGCCCCCATTTTTGAATCCCCTCGGAGTACCAGGGTTCACGCCATCGCAGATGCAGTCGATTTGATGTTGTTGCGACGCATGATCAAAGCGACCGGTGATCAGTTCAAAGCCTCATCCGAAGAAGCCAATCTGTTATCCTATTATGCCAATGCCATAAAACATTGGCTCTAACAAATTAACATCACTACGCGATGCTAATTTGTTAGATTCCAAGGATGTCTTCGATCTCCTTGAGGGAGCGGATGTGATATTCAGCGGACAGGGATTTGTTGTCATATGCGACCAGGGGGACCTGGGCGGCCTTTGCAGCGGTTTCATCAACTTTGGAGTCGCCCACATAGAGCACCTCATGGGGTGAGGCTTTAAAATAATCGAGAAGCCGCAGGAGTTGGTCCGGATATGGTTTTGGCCGGGGAACGTCATTGGCGGATACGATAAGGTCAAAATACGGGGTAATGTCATGTTCTCTGAGAAGTGTGGGCATGGAATCTGAGCGATTGGTGGCAATGGCTGTTTTGTAGGTGGGGCGTAATTTTTTTAGAAGCGGGATCAAGGCCGGTTCCATTTTCATAGCTGTTACAAACGGCGCATAACTCATCTGTTTTTTGACGGCCTCAGCTTTTTGGAGTGCCTGGGGGTCTTTGAACAAGTAAGCCAGCGATTCCTGTACGGTATGCATGTGAGCAAAGCAAAACTGCTCCTCCGTCATGTCCGGCATGCCCAACTGATTGCGGATGGCATTGTAGTAGGTCCGGTTGGATTCTGCGGTGTCAAAAAGCACACCGTCGCAGTCAAAAGCGATTACTTTGTAGGTCGACATTCACACTCCTGCTAATAAAATCGTTCCACGATTTTATTTGGGCTCCATAATATTTCCGTATACCCGAATGATGATCTTAGACTGGATTTGGCTGTCCGTTGTCAGGGTGAGAAGATCCATGTAGCGGCCTTTATCCGTTTTCAGATTTTCAATGAGAAGGGTGTAACCGCTTCCCTCGCTGGGTTTTCTCTCTGTAAGCGTATGTTTGACGAATGTGCCGTCCCTTGAGGTCACATCGATAATCTTGAAAGGGTACTTGGCTGCGGGTACGATCGTTACCGGTAAGAAGATCTGCGCCCCTGAATACCCGGTCAGACGGACATATTTTGGTTTCAGATCAAAAAGTTTTTCCACCTGGCCGGAGATGGTCAGCGTAAATTTTGGGTTTTCCGGATCGTTGGTATGAATGATGGCGGTTTTTTTTACATCTTTTCCGCCGTAACTGCCGGTTCCCAGTTTCAATGTGACTTTTCCCTCTCCACCGGGAGGGATTTGCCTCGTAAAAGAGGTCGCCGTGCAACCTCAGCCGGTTTTGACGCTGGTAATTTTGAGCTCAGCAGTTCCTTTGTTGAGCACAATGTAGTCGTGCGTGACTTTCTGCCCACTCACCACCGACCCAAACTGAAATAAAGGCTCGGGTACATAAAGGGAAGGAGTCCCTGGAGCGTCAATGCTCTGGCCGAATACCGAAAAAGGGATCAATACGAAAAAAATCGCCCAGCCCAAAATGTGTTTCATGTTCCTATCTCCCAACCCGGGTAAACCGGAAAAAAAGACATTTTATCACGAAATCACGAAACTACGAAAAAGACCATGATAATTTTCGTGTTTTTCAGATTTCATGTTTTCGTGATTATTTTTATCTCTTTGCCGCAAAATACACAAATTTTAGCAATTTCTCAATAAGTTCGGGTAGCTCATGCTTTAAGAATACTCACTGGATTCCCGCCTTCGCGGGAATGACAGGCACTCAGACCATATCGTCATTCCCGCGAAGGCGGGAATCCAGGATCACTACCCGGAGTTTTTGAGGAGTTACAAATTTTACAGTTAAGGGACTATAACCTGTCATAAATAGTCCTTGAGATCATTGTTCACAGGAAGGCATAATCTAATCGGCATCCCACCAAATGTCAAGACAATCAGCTGCCTTATGCAATCTATAAAAGGTGGGATCATGTGTCGGCATCCTGGGCTGCCTTTTTTGTTTTGGTATGGTTTACTCTTTCCTAAATTTTAAGCATATCACTCGAATCCTGGACCCCTGGAATCCTCGAATCCTGCATTTACATCATGAAAACAGGGTCTATATCGATGGTGATCTTGACGTGCCGGTTGCTCATCAGAGAAGGGCTCAGGAGCATCAGCTTGCGGACATACCGGTGAAGCAATCCGGCCTGATTGCCTTTGAACAGAATCTGCCATCGGTATCTGGAGGCAATTTTGGCATAGGGAGCTTCTATGGGCCCCATCATCACGATGGTTTCCCTGAATTTGTTGTTGTTTCTGAATAGTGTTTTACAGGCTGCCCCAAGGGCCTGCGCATGTTGATGGACTTTGGTCTTGTCGCGGCTGGAAAGGATGATCTGAATCATTCGAGAAAAAGGCGGATAATTCAGGGCTTTTCGAAAGGTAATTTCCTGATCGTAGAACTGATGCACATTCTGTTGCTTGGCACAAAGGATACTGAAATGTTCCGGGTTGTAGGTCTGGAGTATTACGCTGCCCGGCCTTTCCCCTCTACCGGCACGGCCGCTCACCTGAGCAAGGAGCTGAAAGGTCTGCTCACCGGCTCTGAAGTCCGGAAAACTGAGTGAAAGATCGGCACAGATAACCCCTATAAGTGTGATATTCGGATAATCATGCCCCTTGGCAACCATTTGTGTGCCGATGAGGACATCGATGGTTCCATCGTTCAACCCCTTGAGAATTTTAAGGACGGAACCCTTATGAGCGACGGTGTCCCGGTCCATCCTGGCGATGTTTTTGTTCGGAAAGAGGTCCTTGACGATTGTTTCGATCTTCTCGGTACCAAAGCCCAGATGGCGGATGTTGGCGATGCCGCAGGAAGGACAACTTGTGCCGCCTGCCGTGGAGAAACCGCAGTAGTGGCAACGATAGGCATTTGATTGCTGGTGATATGTCAGGGAGATATCGCAATTTTTACATTGGAGGGGCTTCCCGCAGGAGCCACATATCGGTAGACTCGCAAACCCCCGGCGGTTGAGGAATAAAATGGCCTGTTCATTGCGCTTCAACGTGTTCTCAAGCCCCAGAAGGAGTTCTTTCGAAAAGTAACGGCGGTACCCACGCTGATCTCTCATGTTGCACAAATCGACAGTGGTGATGTCAGGAAGTCGGCGATTCATGATACGCTTGGTGAGGGAGACCTGTGTATATTTACCGGTCATTGCATTGTGGTAAGACTGAATGGAAGGTGTTGCTGACCCAAGAAGCGCCACTGCGTTATGTTGCTTGGCCCGGACAATGGCGAGATCTCTGGCATTGTAGCGTAATTTCGCCTCCTGTTTGTAGGAAGCATCATGTTCTTCGTCAACGACGATCAGGCCGATATTTTTAACGGGTGCGAATATGGCAGAGCGTGCGCCTATGGCGATATTGATCTCACCTCTTGCAAGCTTTAACCACTGGTCGTAGCGTTCTCCAGGGGACAGCCCGCTGTGAAGAATCGCTATCTGATTGCCGAACCTCGACCGAAAACGTCTTTCCATTTGAGAAATAAGGGCGATTTCGGGAACCAGGATAATGACGGTCCGGCCTTTATTGAGGGTTTCCAGTGCAAGTTGGAGATAGACCTCCGTTTTGCCGCTGCCGGTGACTCCCACAAGAAGGAATGGGGAAAATGTTTTTCCCATCGCTTCTTGAACCCTTGAGACGATCTGTTTCTGTTCAAGGGTCAGGGTTGGCGGTGTTTCTCTCTTTACCGGCTCTCCAAACGGGTCACGATAGACCTGCTTTTGGTCGAGCCGGATCTGCCCGGAGGATGCCATGGCTTTCACGATTTGAGGCGCCGTCGGCACGATTTTTTTCAATTCCTTCAAGGAGACTTCATGCTCATTTTTTAGGTAGTCAATTATTTTTCTTCTTGTTTCAGATAATTTTGCCTGATGGGGTTCCTTATCGGTCAGCGATATAAATTTTTCTGTTTTCGGTTGTGTTTGGCCACCCCTGAGCTTTTTTTCCCGGCAAACCCATCCCCTGTCCAGCATGGCAATGGTGATAGCCGTGGAAAGCGGCTGCCGGATCTTTTTTTCAAGTGCCTTCAGACTCAGGGATTCGGTTTTTAAAGTATTGAGAATTTTTTCTTCCGTAGCGGTCATGATGCCTTGTTCAAGAAAACGGCATCCCTGACGGGTGATGGCAAGGACGTTCTGCTCAGCAGTCGTCAACCCACCCGGCAGCGCATTTTTAATGACCTGCCCCACCGGACACATGTAGTATTCCGAAATCCACTTGAAAAAGGGAACCATGGACTCTGGAAAAAGCGGATCGTCATCCAGTACATCCAGGACCTTTTTCAGGTTCAGATCACAGGTCTCATGGGGTGTCCCCAGAACATATCCGGTAACCCGACGACTGCCAAACGGAACGATGATTCTTTTTCCCGGTGCAATCATAACTGCGAGGTTATCAGGAACGGAATAGGAATATGTTCCATGGACCGGCAAAGCCACGGCGACTTCGATGAGCTTGTTTTCTCTGTTCATAGGTGTCTTAAAAACATGAAATGACATACATCCTGTTCTTTGGTTGAAAAAACCGGCAAAGTCTGATAATGTATTTATAACCGATTTCAGATGATTAAGGCAAAATCTTTTTACGAATAAATTTGCCTTTGCAGATTCGAGGAATTGAAACAGACCTGGAACGAACTTTTCGTTGTCAGAAAAAAGAGTGGTAAACTCTTTTATCAAGGAGGCATACATGCGAACAATTGCAAAAAAAACCTTTGTCATGCTACTGGTGGTTGCCTTTGTAACCACCGCATTCGCTTCGAACTCATTTGCGCAGGTGGTGATGCAGGACGATGAGATCACCACGGAGAACATGGTAGCGGATGCACTTCTCGTTCGACCGCTGGGTATCGTTGCCGTTATTTTGGGTGTAGGTCTGTTTGTTATATCGTTACCGTTTTCAGCATTAGGAAAAAATGTAAAGGAAGCGGGAGAAAAACTGGTGATGGCGCCGGCAAGGTTCACTTTCACGCGACCATTAGGGGAATTCTAGCAGAACCTGCTGGATGACAGTTTTATTTGAACCGGTATTGTGCGAATGCCCAATTTCACACAGCTGTATATCAGCCGGAAAACCATACGACTATCTGTTTCTAAAAAGGAGTGAGTGTGACGGTACATATTGTTGACCATCCATTGATCAAACACAAACTGGGATTCATGCGAAAATATGATGTGACGGTAAAAGATTTTCGTGATCTGGCATCGGAACTGGCAAGCTTGCTGACATATGAAGCGACCAAAGACCTGGAAACGGAAATAAGAACCATTCAGGGCTGGGCCGGGAATGTCGAAGTTGAACGAATAAAGGGCAAGAAAATTACAGTTGTCCCGATTTTAAGGGCGGGTATCGGCATGATGGACGGGGTGTTGGACTTGATTCCATCGGCAAAGGTGAGCGTGGTCGGTCTATATCGGAACGAAAAAACGTTGGAACCGGTAAAATACTATATTAAAACGACAAGCCATATGGAGGAGCGGATTGCATTGATACTGGATCCCATGCTTGCCACCGGCGGCACTTTATGTGCTACAATCGATTTTCTGAAAGAGTCCGGCTGCAAGAAAATTAGAGGTATTTTTATCGTGGCTGCCCCTGAAGGAATTGCAAGGGTAGAGAAGGAGCACCCTGATGCAGATGTATACGTGGCAGCTGTTGACGAGAGATTGAATGAGATCGGTTATATTCTTCCCGGACTGGGGGATGCGGGTGATAAAATATTTGGAACCAAATAATAGAAAATGTCCCGGCATTTTATGCCGGGACATTTTCTATTTGAGTGGCTTTCCGGACCGCATGCGACATGGCTAATTATAGCAAATAAAAAAGCCCTGCAGATTTCTGCAGGGCTTTTTTTATCGCTGTTCAAAGGGGACATAATCGGTTTTTTCAGGGCCCGTATAGATTTGCCGGGGACGGCACAGCTTCCAGTGCGGATCGTTCATGCTCTCCAACCACTGTGCAATCCAGCCAGGTAATCTTCCGATGGCAAACATCACCGGGAACATGTTCGTCGGAATGCCTATGGCACGCAGGACAATACCGCTGTAAAAATCCACATTGGGGTAGAGGTTGTATTCGATAAAGTAGTCATCTTTTAAAGCAGCCTCTTCCAAATCTTTAGCGATTTCGAGGAGAGGGTCCTGGATGGCCAGTTTTGAGAGAAGCGTATCACAGGTTTTTTTCATGATCTTTGCCCGGGGGTCGTAGGTTTTGTATACCCTGTGACCGAAACCCATGAGGCGGTAGGGATCCTTTCTGTCTTTGGCACGCTCGATGACCCGCTGTATACTGCTCCCGTCAGTTTGGATGTCTGCAAGCATTTCGACTACTGCCTGATTTGCCCCGCCGTGCAGAGGACCCCAGAGAGCAGCGATTCCCGCAGAGATGGCAGCATACAGGTTGACGCGTCCGCTGCCGACGATTCTGATGGCGGAAGTGGAGCAGTTCTGCTCGTGGTCGGCATGCAGGATCCAGAAAACCCGCAAGGCTTTGACGACATCCGGATGAATTTTATATGGTCGGACAGGGCTGTCGAACATCATGTTCAAAAAATTTTCACAGTAAGCAAGGTCCGGGCGAGGGTAAACAACACGATGACCACGGGATATTTTGTAGGACATGGCCGCCATTGTGCGGACCTTTGCCAGGAGGCGGGTTACGGTGATGTCCATTTCCTCCTCCAGGACTTCCAACTCCGGGTAGAAGCTTTTCAAGGCGTTGAGCATGGCGGAGAGAATTCCCATGGGATGCGATCCCCTTGGATAATGCTGGTAAAAAGAACGCATGTCTTCATGGACTAGAGAATGATCGTTCAGAAGGACTGAAAATTGGCGGTGTTCTTTCCACGTGGGGAGGCGGCCGTGTATCAACAAATACGCGGTTTCCTTGAAGGTGGCATGCTCAGCCAGTTGTTCTACAGGGATACCCCGATATCTAAGAATGCCATTTTCACCATCCATGAAAGTAATGGTACTTCTGCAACTTCCCGTGTTGCCGTATCCGACATCAAGCGTTATAAAACCAGTGTCTTGACGCAGATTGGAGATGTCGATGGCTTTTTCCCCCTCTGTTCCAATAATGACCGGAAGTTTGTACTGTTTTCCCTTGTAATTTAATTCAACATATTCAGGCATGAATTCTGGTGTCCTTTCTAAAAATTAAATTACATACGTCAATTTGTATATCCGGTCAAGAAGGTGATTGAAAAAGGTACCTTATTCATCTATGATAATAGCATTTGATGAACAGATCGGAACCATACACAGCTATTTGAGGGCTACCATGTCTTTTAAAGAAAATCTTCTAAAAAAAATCAGGATCAAGTTTCTTGGGCAAAATATTCTCACATCCATGGGATCTGTTGATAGTGGCAAAAGAACAGATATCAATGCCGTGCGCGAGCTTCTTGGCATGAGCCCATACACCCATCATAAAGAACGTGACCTGGATTTATACATCCAAAAGACCGATGGAGAAAAACACCGCATCATCGTTCTGGGAAATGATCTGCCCATGTATTTGACGACGGTAGCGGATGTCACTATGAGGAGAAGCCCAACAGTCAAGGAGATGATCAGCATTCGCAATGCCTTCAAGATACTCAATGATAAGGACGTCATTGTGAAAAAGGGGCCTGAAACGCTGGAAGCGCTCCAGAAAGAATGTATCGATCTGCTGGATCTCAGCTATAAAAAAGCCGATCTGATTGCTATGGCTGAAGATGGGACTGCCTCACTGGAAAACGCCTATCAGGATGGTGTCATTGAAAGTCTCTCCTTGTTTGGAGAGCTTCTGGGTTTTCAACATGCGCCAAAAGAGTTGTTGGCCGGACATTTTTATGTCATGGGATTGTCTACCAAAAAATCGAAACAAGGGACGTTTTTTGGCCCTATGGTTCTTTATGGAAAGATGCATAACGAGCTGAAATTCATCGATGAGAGTATGTCGGTTTTAGATAAAGGAAAAATTGAATGGATACGCCAGGTCGCAAAGGGTATGGCGCCTGCCCCCGTAGAGGGACCCGACGTGTTTCAGGCCCTTCTTCAAGCCGTAATAAAATCGTAGAACGATTTTATTGAACGCGACCTTGTCGCTCCAGAACGAAAGATAAAAATTTCTATCCCTGCAGCAAGCTCCGTTGTTTATAGTGCGGCATTTCACTTCGCTACGTTTCTCACATGCTGGTAAACCGCAGGATGGGTACAGACTTCAAAATAACTTCTATTGGTGAGTTTTAAGGATGCAAATGTATCTGGATGTATCTGGCGAATTTTGGATTCCCTGATGACGAGGCGCTGGAATCTGCCGGATGTCAAGGGGAACTTGCCTGTATGCAGCTTGATATTTTTCCGTTTGAGTTCGGGAATGTCCGTATTGAACGTGGTCAGATTGATTTCTTTAGAGAGCTTTTTAAAACCATCGGGATTCAGATCGATGCCATTGACATTGTATCTCACAGAGATATCGTCCGAAGTTTTCAGCATATCATCTTCTGATGCTGTCTGGTAAACATAGAGGTTGAAGGCAGGTTTCATTTTCGAAAAGATCTTGCGCAGAGGTTTTGAGCAGCTCGACTGGCGGTCAGCGATGTTAATAGCCGAGGAGATCATTATGCGCTGGTTCCCATCGAAGAGAAATGTTGGCGATGATTCAAGATAATTGATGCCGATACCGAGTTCGAGGATCGGCAGTTGATTATTTTTGCTTTTATCATTGTAGCGCTTGATAATAAACAGCATGTTCATAGCAATACCGCATGCCCTGGCTACACCGTACCACCCTTCGGGTGTCCCCTCTCTTTCAAAAATTGCCAGGATAATGGCATCGCCCTCGATAAATACTTTGACAGCTCCATAATCCTTGAGAATATCAGATATGGGATTGAAAAAATTGAGACTGAAATAGGAGGCGGGATTCAATCCTCTTTTTATCATCTGGTGAGTGATGTCGGTCGATCCCCTCACATCTGCCTTTATCACGACGTGGTTGATGATAGGCTTTTCATCTTCCCACTTCTCGCTGGGAAGCAGAAATTCATACAGGGTATTGTTTGCCCTCGATAAGTTGAGGATTTTATCATCCGTAGTCAAGTTGATCCGATCCATTGCCTCACTGATTATTCTGTGGTTTTCAATATCCCGATGATAGTGGGCAATCCCCTTGAGGAATCGAATCAGGTATTTCTTTTTATCTTTCACCCGCAGGAATTCGAGTCTTTTGATCTGTTTTTTCAGAGGTCCCAGAGAAAATGGCCTGCGATAAATTTTTTTCAGCTGCTTCAGTCGTTTAATGACTATTTTTCTTGATTTTGGGTCGATCATGAAAATGAGAATCTGCTGTGGCACCAGCGGGGGACAGTAGATTTGGTAGATCGATCGCATTTCATAGGAGGCGGAAATTTTTTGAATCAGACGGGCTTTGTTAAACGCCTTAAAAAAGTCTTGAAGGATGATTTTTTGATTGGCAGCCAGGGCTTTCAGATTAACAATATCGGCGTTGTCTGCTTTCTGTTTTTTGTTTTTTTTGATCTTTTCAAGGGTTTCAAAATAGTTCAATAGCCAATCGATATTATCGATCTGCTTGAGATACTTGTAGATGTCGGCTGTGCCGGTTGATCTATCCGATCCGCTATATGTGTTGTCATCTTCTTTTCGTTCCTGTTGTGAACTTTTATCAATAATTTCACAAAAGAGTTGTTTCAGCAGATTGATCAGATTGTCATAATTGTCCGGGTCCTCGAGTCGTCTGCCAAAAATGATATCATATTCATCGATGAGGAAGGCATCGTGGTAGTGATTTAGTGAATGAAAAATTGGATTATCGAGGATATCGTCCGGTAGCAGTTTTTCAGCCCCGAAGTTTGCCTCACGTATTGTTTTGAGTTTTTCTTTGTTGACGTCGGATAGCAGGGAAAATAGTTGTAGTCCCACTTTTCTTAAAAAACCGTCCTTGTTCTGCAGGACAATCGAAAGGGATTCATTTTTTTTGGATTTATTCTCTGTCTGATGCCGGTCTGTCAGTTTGTCTTTGCGGATTAGATTTTTGATCTTGGTGGTGGTCTTTTCGAACTGATTCCGCATGTCCGTAATGAGCATTTTCATTACGGCCGTTTGAGCCAAAAAGTCTATTTGAGGATTGTTTTCCTGTTTTGACTTGTAGATGGCATCTTCCATGAACCGGCGGTAGCACCGCTTGAAGTCATTTACTTTTTTGGCCCAAACATCGGGTTTGTCAATTCTGAAAAATTCATTCGATTCGACATTTTTAGCAATGATCTGTGGGACAATTTTATCGGCGGCTTCGCAGAAAGAGGGACTCAGGTAAACGTCGTGTCGGACATTGTCTACTCCCGGAACGATCCGGTCCAGGGAGAAATTCAATGTATAGGTAGAAAGTGGAAAGCGATCTAAATCGGCATTCCTGGAAGAATTTTTAATAAAGGAAAACATAACAACTGCTTATAGCATTAACACAAAAAGAAGTCCATCAAATTTAAAAAGTGATTGACATGATCGGTATTTCTCTATCATTGTTATAAAATTATATTGATATATTGAAAGGTATATGTATGCCCAATCAAATACTGCAGTGGATTGGTGATGAGACACACCTGCTCCATTTACTTCAGGGGTTTCCTACCATCGCACTGCTCGGGATTATCGCTATCTGTATTCTATCGCTTGCCAAGGGAGCGGACTGGATGATCGACGGTGTGGTTGACCTGGCAGGTCGAACAGGAATGCCGCGGATCGTCATCGGGGCCACCATCGTATCCCTGGGAACCACCATGCCGGAGGCTTTTGTGTCGGTGATGGCGGCCTGGATGGGAAATTCCGGTCTGGCGCTGGGAAATGGCGTGGGGTCCATCATTGCCGATACCGGTTTGATATTCGGATTGACCTGCATGATGACGGTTATTCCCGTGAATAGGTTTATTCTTAATCGCACCGGCTGGGTTCAAGTGGGATCAGCAACTCTCCTGGTGGGGATATCGCTCGCTGCACTGATATGGATGGAAGGCGAACCGATTCTTTCCAGATGGGTGGGTGTGCTTTTCCTGCTCCTGCTAGGGTGGTACTTGTACATGACCTATACCTGGGCAAAGCAGGGCGTAGAAAAAGACATCGATATCGGAAGAAATGACACTTCCAGCTCAATGGGCCTGGGTCTATGCTGGTTGATGATTATCGGCGGCCTCTTGATCGTTGTAGCTTCAGCCAGGGTTCTGGTGCCTGCAGCATCCGAAATCGCGCAGAGAATTGGTGTGCCGGATGATGTCATCGCCGCCACCATGGTGGCATTCGGTACATCTCTGCCCGAACTCATGACCGCCATTTCTTCCGTACGCAAGGGACATCCTGAAATCATGGTAGGAAATATTGTCGGAGCGGATGTTCTGAACTGTCTCTTTGTCATCGGTGCCGCCGCGGTAGCCAAACCTCTTGCTGTGCCGCCCAATTTTTATCTTTTCCACTTTCCGGCCATGCTTCTTATTCTGTATCTGTTTCGATTCTTTATCTTTACCAACAAGGACGGCCGCTTCAGAAGATGGCAGGGCGGGTGGCTGTTCGGTATGTATGTGTTATACCTGGTCCTTCAATATGCATTCAATATGAGCGATAAGGTGTAAGCGATAAGCAGTAAGCCATGAGCAATAATAGATCTGGGTTTTAGGTTTTAAGTTTTAGGTTTTAGGTTCTGTAAGATTGCATAATGCTTACAGCTTATCGCTTACTGCTTATGGCTTCTTTTTAAACAACCGGGCAAGCTCATCGACCTTGAACTCCGGCCACGTCACCGGTTTCAGACCGTCCATGGCCACAATACCTTCTCCGTTTTCCATGATTTCACCGATGCAGGTCGCATGGATACCGGCATTCCTGATACCTGTCAGAATATCATCCTTGGTATCCGGGTTGCAACAGATCAAAAGGCTGCCGGAACCGATGAGACCCAGGGGTGAGATGTCGAATGCATCACAGATTCTCTGGGTTTGTGGAAATATGGGGATGTGGTTCATATCGATCCGGATTCGGTGCTTGCCGGCAATGCTCAATTCGGTAACTGCTGTGGCCAGCCCCCCTTCAGTGACATCGTGCATGGCCGTAACACCACCGATATCCCTTGCGATTCCGGCTTCTTCCAGGATACTGATGTGGTCTAAAAACTGCTTGCAGGAATGGACATCTGAATCACTGAATCCCATTGAAAGCAGTTTGTACTCCATTTCACGAGCAATGATGGCTGTTCCTTCTACGGCAACCGATTTGGTTATCAACAGGAGATCACCTGTTTTCATGGATTTCTTATCTATCAGGCGGCTCTTAAGGACGGTGCCGGCCAGAGAGCCCACCACAACGGGTCTGGTGACGGCATCGGTAATTTCGGTATGCCCTCCGCATAGGGTGACCCCGTATTTTGATGCAATATGGTTCAGCCCGTGCATGATGTGCTGAATCTCGGAACCGGTGATGCCGCAGGGAAACAACAGTGTTGTCAAAAGCCAGCGGGGGTCGGCGCCACAGGTTGTGATGTCGTTGGCATTGACGAGTACCGCATAATGTCCGATGGCATCTGTGGCAAAGGTGATGGGATCGGATTTTAAAACCAGGACTTCTTCCCGGCGGATATCGACTGCTGCAATGTCTTCTCCAACGCCGGCGGTTATCAGCAGGGCTGGATCTTCAAATGAAAATCCATTCAGGATTTGTTCGAGCATCTCATTGGGTAATTTGCCCTGGGGCAGCGGTGACCCCATCTGGAGGACCGATTCGAGGTCTGCCAAACAGGAAATGATAATATCGCACTCAAGACTACTTTTATCGACACGTGGATTGACATCCAGGAGTGCCGTCAGGGTGCCGGCGCTTCTGCCGGCATCGATGTCAAACACGAAATCTCCCACCATCAAGATATGCCGGGGCTCGACATTAAGTTTACGAGCGGCCAGCAAAATGCCTTCGGGACTCGGCTTCGGTTTAACCGGATCGTCCCTGGTGATGATGATATCAAAATCATCCAGACCAATACCATTAAAGTTTTTCAGAGCTTCCCTCACGGAATCGATGCTGTTGCGGGTGATGAGACCCATGGAAAGACCTTTTGAATGAATCGTTTGTACCAGGTTTTCCGCACCGGGATTGGGCTCTGAATTGGCTGCAGCCCGGCTTTCAAAACGATTCAGTTCGTTGAAGGCTTCGGCTCTCTTTTGTGGATCCGGAATGCTTTCAATAAATTCAAGGGCCGGTATCTCCTCGGGACATCCAAGGGTCTTTTTGATGACAGAGAAATCCAGGGCATCCGGTTTGGTCAACGTGCCGTCAAAATCGAACAGAACGGCTGATATGCGGTAGGGCTTTTCAATGACGGTGTTACCATGTTTCATGTTTTTTCGATCCTTATATCTTTTGGGTTTTCTGCAATGTTTTGATAACAGGGTTCGAAGGGGTATCAGCAGTAAGGAGTAAGGAGTAAGTGGTAAGCTTTAAGCTGCTTATGGCTAAGGGCAGCTTCCCAGCCTCCAAGCATCCTATCCGTATTCAATTCCCTTCAACCCTCCAAACCTCAACCCCTCCAACCCTGTTCTTTTCCCCTCGAACCCTTTTATCCCCCTTGGACCCTCGGACCCTATCTTTTCGCCCTCTCCAGTATCAATTCAGCTACAATACTCACACCGATTTCTTCCGGGGTCTCTGCCTTGATTTCAAGACCAATAGGGCTGTGTACCCGGGCGATATCTTCTGAGGTGAATCCGTCATTCAAGAGATTGCGGTATATGGTATCCCGTTTTTTACGACTGCCGATCATACCGATATACCCGGCACCGGTTTTAAGGGCCTGTGATAAAACCGTCTGGTCATGGCGGTGTCCCCGGGTGAGAATCACAATGTAACTAGAGGTGTCTATGCTGAGTCCCGGCAGGGCGTCTTCAAATGTGTCCAGCACCAGGATCTGGTCGGCACCTGGGAATCTATCTGAGTTGGCAAATTCTTTCCTGTCGTCCAGTACAATGGTCGTGAAACCGACCATGTCGCTGATAGTCGCAACCTGCTTGCCCACATGGCCGGCACCGAAGATGAAGGCGGTTTTGGTCATGATATAAGATTCGATGAGATATTCCTGTTCGCCTGCCGACAGCACAACCGGTATCCGTGTCCCCCTGGCCTGTGCTGCAAGCTGATGCAGGTCGGTTTCAGGATAAGGACATTTATCGGAGATTTTTCCACTCTTTTGTATGTGACACCGTTTGCCCACACAAACCCCATCGGATATCTGCTGCAGCGAGGCGATCATAAAGCTGTTTTTGCCTTGTTTCAGGGCGGATTGGAGTTCCTGGAACGCATTGATAGTTTCCACAGTTGCATGGATGTACTCGATTAGAATCGTCATCTGTCCACCACAGATGACATCCAGATCATCCAGGTCCGGTCTTTTACTCAAATCAAAGGATCGTATTTGTGAGGTTTCCGAGTCAAACAGCTCAGATGCGGTCTGCATGACTTCCGCTTCCACTTTGCCGCCCCCGATGGTGCCGATGATTTCCCCGCCGGCCAGAACCAGCATTCTGGAACCAGCGCCCCTGGGCGTGGACCCCTGGTGAGACAATACCGTTGCCATGACAACCGGCTGCTCTTGTTTTAGAATCTGACATAATTCTTTGATATAGTAATTCATATTAATACCCCGTTATTTAGGTTGTTTAGACTGTAGACTGTTAGACTATTAGGCGTCTACAGCCTAACAGCCTACAGTCTAATAGCCTATAGTCTACAGCCTATCTCCGGCTGATCTGCTAAATATGCTTGTGCGGCTGTTTGCCGATTTTATGGGAGTGCTGATGCGTATGTATATGTACGCGGTCATCCCTGAATATCTTGCCATCCTCCATGCTGTAAAACGTATGGGTCGTTTCGGACAGCACGTCGAATTCGTGAGAAATCAGAATATAAGACAGATCAAGTCCCTGGAGAATGCCTATCAGTCGTGATTTCATGGACGCGTCCAGTGCATTTGTCGGTTCGTCCAGAAGAAGTACTTCCGGCTGCATGGCCAGGATCGTCGCCAGGGATACCAGGCGCTTTTCTCCGCCGGAAAGCTTGAAGGTAATCCGGTCTTCAAAGCCATTCAGACCCAGATAATCGAGCGTTTTCCGGGAAATGTCCAAGGCTTCCTGCTTTGATTTCCCCAGGTTCAAAGGGCCAAAAGCAACATCCTCTATGACCGTGGGGGAAAACAACTGATCGTCTGCATCCTGGAACAACAGGCCCATGCGATGGCGAATGCCGGCAAAGTCTTTTTCTTTCCGTCGTTCTTTCCCAAAAATTTTGATGGTGCCACTGGACGGTTTCAAGAGACCCATGATGACATGGAACAATGTTGTTTTTCCGCTCCCGTTGGGTGCCACCAGGCCGATCCGGTCTCCCTTGGTAAATTTGAAATCCATGCGGTCCAGGACGGTTTTCCCGCCGGGATACTTATATGTAACGTCCTTGAGGTTTATGAGTGTATTGTTTGAATCCATAATTCAACCGTTGTCATTAAGATAATGATAAGGGACATGATGACAGCAAAAAGCCGATTCCGTGGATCCGGCTCAAACTGCCAAAGAGAGTGGAATCTGCCGGTAAACCCGCGGCATTTCATGGCCTTGGAAACCCGGTCTGCCCGTGCCGACGCGTGTACGAACAGCATGCCCACGAGATAGGCATAGGACTGATAAGAATGGAGGTTGGTTCCCGGCTTGAAACCTCTTATTTTCATGGCCCGGATCAAACGCTGGTATTCCTGCTCCATGACGAAAACGTACCGATAGGTTATCAGCAGCAGGTATACAAGCTTGTCCGGTATGCCGAGGATTCCCAGCGCATGCCCCATGGTTGCAACGGACATGGTTGCCAGAAGCGCCATCAGAGACAGCAGGATAGCGACTGATTTCAAGCTGATCTGTGCCGCGAGGATCACTCCGGGGCTGCTGAAAGCCACGGGGCCGATCCTGAAAAGGGTTGCACCCGGGTATGTCAGCGGCATGAGCATCCATATCAGCAGAATAAAACCCAACAGGACCGCCAATCGCTTGAGCACCTCCCTTGCATCCAACCGGGCAACCATTACCAGCACCATCGAGGTGACAAGGCTGGACAGTAAAATGACAAAACTGCTCGACAAGGCGACGACAAACGAATAGATCAGCGCCAACACCACCTTAATCCTTGGGTCAATGGAATGAATGACGGACTTGCCGTCGGCAAAGGCTTCCGGTATCATCTCTCGGGGTCACTCCTTTTTCGACGATACTGCATGTACGCAGCAAGCCCCGCAAGCCCGACGATGTAACCGATGCCGCCAAGGATATCGGACAATGAAATCCGATTTTCATTCAATGCGGTGATCCTGTCCATGAGCGGCTTTAATTTTCGATCCAGGGTGGCTTCAACCAGAGCCGTTATTTCCGCTGCCGACAATCCGCTTTCAGGGGATCGATGGTTATTTGGCGTTTTCGGATTTGATTCATGGGCTTCCCTTTGGGGTACGGCATTGAACCCCTGGTTATGATCGGATTCGACACCGGTTTCCTGGAAATCCTCCCTGGAAAGTGCCCAGACAGCACGATGTCCCATGCCTGCCGTTAGAACAATCTGCATGTCTGATATTTTTGGCGCCTGAAAGCTGAAAAGCCCTTCGGCGTCGGTTTTTCCTTTCAGAAGCAGGTTTCCGGCTTTGTCAAAAACTTCAACCAATGCCTGGTCCGGCCGTTTACCTCCCATGAATTTGCTTTGTGTGTGAACGGTGTCGCCCTGTACCCATGCAAAAATGCTTATCCTGTGCGCCAGGGCGGGAGGAACATTCAACAAAACCATTAAGATCAGAACAGGAAGATGCCCTGCGGCGACTCGACTGAGTTTGCGACCTGAACTCAAGCCGAAGGGCACACCAAAGCCCTGATGCAGTGTGTGTTTTATTTTTTTAACTGTTTTTATCATGAAATGTCCGGGTTAGCATTTCCGGGTGCACTTTCTTCAAGAAAGCTACGCAGAATACCGTTATGATGCCTTCGATGAACATTACCGGCAAATTGGCCGCCACGATGAGTCCCGATAAGGACCAGAAATTCTTTTCCGTGAAGACCAGGGCAAGTCCCAGGAGAAGTGCAGACAGCAGTACCGAAACAAAACCGCAGGAAAATGATCCGATCATTGTAAGCACCGGGGATCGATGGATCAAATTTCTGAAAGCATAATAGCAGATGACTGACGGCAATGCCATCAGTATCGTATTGACGCCCAGGGTGGTGATGCCGCCGAACTGAAAAAAAATCGACTGTAGAATCAGTGCCACCAGGATTGCGGGGAACGCTGCCCACCCAAGCAAGAGACCGATCATGCCGTTCAGAATCAGGTGTGCGCTGGATGGACCTACATTGACATGGATGAGGGAGGCCACGAAAAAGGCTGCCGCCAGAACACCCACTTGGGCAATGCGGTCATAGTCCATCTGCTTCAATCCGATTGCAGTACCTGTGATGGCAAGCGCAGCGCCCGTAATCAGCACCGGCGCATTTAAGACACCTTCTGATATGTGCATATGTTTAGGTCTCAAAAAAAAACCACGAAATGATACCTTCGTGGTCGTTTATTAATACCTGAACTGAGCGATTTTTCCCGAAGAGATCGGTGCAGATCGAGATAAAAATCGCTCAATTCAGGTAATAGCTTCTATTGTTTTGTTAGTATTGAAATAACGCGACAAGGTCGCGATCCATAAAATCGTTTCACGATTTTATTCAGACTTCAGTCTGCTGTTTGAATATATTCTTATTATGGTTGTGCTACATACTCAAGCTTTATTTTAATTCATGATAACGAAAGCAATCGACAATGTGGTCATTGACCATGCCGATGGCCTGCATCTTGGATTCATCGTAGCAAGCCACCCGGTTTGGATCAAATCCGTCAAAGGCCAGACCATATGCCACCCGTTTGTTCAGAACGGTTGACCAACTTAGACCGGCCTGGGCCCCTTCCAGGCAGAGAAATTCGAACAGCTTTTTGTCATCGTGCAGTGGCATGCCCCATTCCCGGTCATGATATGCGATCATCAGGGGATCTATGCCGACCCAGGCACATCGTGATCGTGGTTTCATATGACTATGCTCCCTTTTTTTTATCTAGTGTCCGTCCAGAAATGAGGATATTTTCGTGAGATCAAGGCGGACGACAGATTTAACCCGGAGTAATAGCGTGCTATTTTGAGGAGTTAAATCATGGCGCCTAACGCCGATATCGCGGAAAAAGACCATTTGTGGTTGGGCACTATCTAATTGACATACGACCCAACGCTTCATATTATTTCAGAACGTTGCTTCAGGTATTTATAACCACAATAATACTATTGATAAACAATTTTTTCCTGGGGGAAAATGA
Source organism: Deltaproteobacteria bacterium (assembly GCA_003647375.1). The sequence continues at coordinate 15,858 of QMMS01000007.1, read as the reverse complement.
ATATAACGATTTTTCAAAGGATTATTCACAGCAAGGCCGCGATAACGCTGACTTCAGTGCTGATACTCTACACGCTGTTGGGATTTTTCCTGGCGCCCTACCTGGTTAGCCGTTTTGCACCCGAAATAGTGGCGGAGAAACTGCACCGGGAACTTCGCATGGGAGCGGTGAAGATTAACCCGTTCCTTTTCAGTTTTCAAGCCGACGATGTTGGGCTCCATGAACCGGACGGTACATTTATTGCCGGTTTCAGGCAATGCTTCATCGACTTCGAATTGAGCAGTCTTTTCCGGTGGGCTCTGGTGTTCAAATCCATCCGTCTGGATGGACCCAAGGCCAATGTCGTTATTGATGAGGAGGGGATTTTCAATCTTGCGCGGCTGGTGCCCGAAAATCCGAAAACAGAACCTTCAGGCAAATCTATGGAGCAAGAAACAGTGGAATCAGCTCCACCCAGACTGGTTCTGAAGCACATTCAGATTACCGAAGGTGGAATCGATTTTACAGATCAACGGCAGTCTGTACCGGCCATTATTGCCATTCGTCCCCTCAATATCGAGCTACATGACATATCCACACTTCCGGATCAAGAAGGACCCTACAGTCTATCGGCAACCACCCGGGAGAAGGCGTCGTTTCAATGGACAGGAGAGGTTACGTTGAACCCCTTCAGATCCAGTGGCCGCCTGAGCTTCAGCGATATCAAGCTATCTAAGGTGTGGCAGTTTGTCCATGACAGCATGGCCATCGATAACCCGGATGGACAATTTGACCTTCACACTGCATATGAGATCGATTTCGGGCAGACCGAGCCGTTCATACGTCTCAATAACCTCGAATTCAGCCTCGCGGAACTGGCCATGCAAATTCCGGGAGACGAGTCGCCCTTGCTGGAATTGTCTCGGCTGGACATTAAAGTCCCGCTGGTGGATGTGACGCGTCAGGTAGTGGATGTCGAAAGGATTCTGTTCGAAGGCGGAAAGACCGGGGTTGTCATCGATGAAAATAGTCGTATCAACTGGAGCAGATTTGCTGCCGGTTCCGAGACAGCCGATTCAGTATCAGCGCCGGAAGCACCTGAGACGAGTGCTGCCGCTCTTCAGGAGAAACCGGAAAAGTCCTGGAAAATCAATGTGTCGGATGTGGAACTACGGGATATTCAATTCCATTATCAGGATCAAAGCCGGGTTTCCGTGCTGAATGCAGATGTGACTGATATAGACGGGAAGTTTCGACTGGCGCTGGTGTCAGGACTGGCTGGAACCGATCTCCAGGTCAAAGATGTATCGTTGGGCTTAAACGACATTCAGATTGGAAACCCGAACGCACCTGAAGTCAGCATAGAAAAATGGCTTCTCAAGGGGGGTGACTATGACCTCGATCGCAACTCTCTGGCCATTGAAAATATTTTTATTCAAAACAGCAATATTGATGTCTGCCGGGAAAAGGACGGCCAACTGAATCTGGTTAGTCTGTTTTTGCCGGCAGGTACTGACGCTAAAACCGATGCTAAAAAGGAACAATCGTCACCCGGGAATACCGGGGAGTCACCGTTTCAATTTTTAATCAGGGTTGTTGAGCTTTCAGACTTTAACGTGGCCTTCAGTGACCGGACAGTCAAGCAGGAAGGAGAGATTGTTCATCTGGACAATCTGCATGTGGCGGCTTCCAACATTGACGGTAAGTCTCAGATGCCCGTGGCGCTTTCCTTTGATATCCGGGAGGGGGGGCACGTTGGGATTCAGGGCCTGTTCGATCCGCTAGAACCGTTTTTAAAGACCGACATTGATATATCCGCCCTTGCCCTGTCACCTTTTGAATCCTACCTCAAGTCACAAGCATCCTTAAACGTGGCCTCAGGAACGCTTTCCACCCGGGGGCAGTTTGTATACCGGGCAAAAGAAATACAGCCGAAGATCTTGTTTAAAGGTGGTTTTGATGTGGCCGATCTCCAGATTCTGGAACCGGGATCAAAGAAGACATTGCTGGGGTGGAAGCACTTCCTGACGTCGGACCTCATTTTTCAACTGCAGCCGGACCGTCTGGAAATAAGCGATCTGAAACTCTCCGGATTGGACGGGCAGTTCATCATATTTGAGGATGGGTCCCTCAATCTTGCTCATGCTTTCAAGCGCGAAGCGGTGGAACCGCCAAAGAAAGACATTGAAGACGACCCCAATAGTGAGGGTTCAGCATTTCCGGTCTATATTCATAAACTACGGGTTGAGGACGGTGGGTTGCTATTTGCCGACTACAGCCTGCGCTCCAGGTTCACTGTAAAAATACATCAACTGGGCGGCTCCATCATCGGCATGTCGTCGGAACCGGGGGCGCGTGCCCGGGTCAAACTGGATGGTCGTGTCAATGATTACGGTATGTCGAAGATCAAGGGAGATATCAGCGTTTTTGATCCCGCCGCCTACATGGACATGTCGGTCCTTTTTCGGAATCTGGAAATGAACCGTTTGACGCCATATTCCGGAAAATTTGTGGGACGACGGATCGATTCCGGAAAGTTGTCCTTGGAGTCGAAGTATTTTATTGAGAATGGAAAGCTCAAGGGTGACAACCAGATCATCGTGGAGCGCATCGAACTGGGGGAACAGATCGACAGTCCGGATGCGGTTTCTTTGCCCCTGAACCTGGCTGTTGCCATCCTGGAGGATGCCGACGGTGTCATCGATCTTGCACTGCCTGTGAGTGGTGACCTGGCAGATCCCGAATTCAGATATGGGCAGCTTGCCTGGAAGGCGTTTACCAATCTGATCAAGAAACTTGCCGCCTCTCCTTTTCGTGCCCTGAGCGCGTTAGTGGGAGGGAGTTCAGAGAAACTCGACACCATTGTTTTTGAAAACGGCTATGCTGAATTGTTGCCGCCGGAGGTGGAAAAACTGGCCAATCTCGCCAAGGCACTTGAAAAGCGCCCGAACCTTAAACTTTTGGTTCAGGGGCGATACAGCGAGAAGAGGGACGGCAAGGCGCTGAAAGCACTGCAACTGAAAAGACATATTGCGGAGAAACAGGGGCAGACACTATCTCCTGGTGAAGATCCCGGCATTTTGGATTTCGGGAATCCCACCATCCAGTTGGTGCTGGAGGCTGCTTTTACGGAACGATATGGCACAGAGACATTGGATGAAATCAAAACCGCTGCTGAACAACCCCCGGCAGAGATTCAGGAGCAGGCAGAGGCATCCGCCAAAAAGGACAAGATTCATGACCCCGCGGCCCTTTGGAAAAGGCTTTATCGCCGAATGGTCAAAGATGAGCCCCTGGAGAAATCGGTATTGATTCAACTGGCTGATTCCAGGTCCCGCGCTATCGTCCGGGAACTGATCGAAGTCAGGGGAATCCCTGAAGACAGGATCGCCGTCAAAAAACCGAAAGCACTGAAACATGGCAAGTCTGCTCGGGCAAAATTGTCGCTCAAGGTCCTGCAAACCAAACGGGAGAAAAGCCTCTCACCCTAGCTGGAATTGAAAAGGACGATATACAGGTAGAATATTCAGAAATGGTGTGTTATTCTCTTGTCACAGGGTTGGATAAGCTTTAAGAAGGTATGCCAAACACGAACGACAAATTTAGGCAAAGCATGACCTCCGGTCTCGCAAAGGGATGGAGCGGATTTGTATGGATGTTGAAGATCCTCTTGCCCATTTCTCTTTTGACGTCTCTGCTTGCCTGGTCTAACTGGATAAACAGTTTAGATTTTCTGTTGGAGCCTGTTATGGGTGTGGTCGGCCTGCCTCCGATGGCGGCAATTCCACTTATTGCAGGATTGCTGACCGGAATATACGGCGGAATTGCGGCCATGGCCTCCTTAACGTTGACCGTGGATCAGATGACCCTTCTGGCTATTTTCCTCCTCATTTCACACAACCTGATTCAGGAAGGAGTGATTCAGAGTAAATCAGGACTCCCTTTTATAAAGGCAACGCTCGTTCGCCTGGTCGCTTCTATATTTACGGTGCTTGTCGTTTCCAGGCTTATTGGTCATGAAACCGCAACGAATGCACTGACGGATGCCCCGGTCATAATCCAGGCGACGTTTTTCTCGATGATCAAAACATGGACTGTAACGACCCTGGTCCTTTCCGGAAAAATGTTGGTCATCGTCATGATGTTGATGCTCATTCTTGAATTCATGAAAAGTTACAATCTGATCGATCATGTGGTCAGCATGATGGCACCTGTCTTGAAGGTATTCGGACTTAGGAAGCAGACCGGCTTCCTGTGGATCACCGCCGCAATATTCGGATTGACATACGGCGCTGCGGTCATCGTAGAGGAAGCAAAGGAAGGAAAATTTTCAGAAGACGAGCTTGAGCGCCTACAACTTTCCATCGGCATCAATCATTCCATTATCGAAGATCCCGTGGTGTTTCTATCTCTGGGAATAGGCCCTTTCTGGTTATTGGTGCCCAGACTCGCCGCTGCCATCATTGCCGTTCAACTTTTTATTATTATAAAAAAGTTGATATCCCTTCCATGTTTTCCCAAGTTTTTGTTATGGCAAAAAAAATGAACAGGGTTTTCAACTGTGGTTTATAATCTGCTATTGACGAAAGCGGCATCCGCGAAGGACTGGTGCTGGCCAATGCGATGCACATCACCGCTTCGGTGTTCATCAATGACGACGAATCCGGCCTGCACCACGACTACGATGTGTGGTTGGAAAAACTGGCACCGCATGCACCGGTCGAGCAATACCAACACAACGTGGGGGAGGACAACGCCGATGCCCATATGAAGCGTCAGATAATGGGTCGTGAAGTGGTGGTAGCGGTGACCGAGGGCCGGCTCGATTTCGGTACCTGGGAACAAATTTTTTACGGTGAGTTCGACGGGCGGCGGCGCAAGAGAGTACTGGTCAAAATTATCGGGGAATAGTGTAACGATCGATCTGCACATACCAGCAAGTGCATGTGACGCCTTTTTTCGTTATCCTTATAAGGATGTACTTTCTTGCTTCGCAACTATTCTCTTATCAAAGGGTTGGACAAAACTGTGATCGGTGGCTGAAAACACAGATTTTGTGTGGCGGCATTTCTGGGGGGCATCTATGATGGTATCACAATTCACTGAAAATCAACCTGGATGATAATATCCCAATGTTAACTGCCAGGTGTATTTTTATTGATTTGAAAAAGCGGCGTAGAGCGATATGTTGGAGTGATGTTGTATTGAGCGTCTATGTGGCAGATTTTGGTTGTTTGTTATATCATTTGTCACCATAGGGATTTAACTTCTCAGTCCATAATTTTTCAAGAGACTTAAGATCTTCAGAGGGATCATAAGTTGGATCATCCAAAGGCATAAGGACTTCAGCTTCCATTGGATGAATAGTCTTTCATACAAGCATGAGAGTGTAAATTATTCTACTGTTGTCTGGGCCTATTAAAGAATTTCCAGTTTATCGAATCTTGGATATATGATCGACAAGTTCTTGAACCAATTTGTCGCTGGCTTTTGTGTCAAGAGCCGCTCTTGCAATGCAACCATGGATATGATCACCTACCACCTGGGTCCATACGCCACGAAGCGCTCCTGATACCGATGCAATCTGACGCAGAACATCCATACAGTCGCTATCTTTTTCAACCATTCCGCAAAGACCTCGAACCTGTCCTTCAATTCGGTGCAACCTTTTTACAAGGCGCTCTTTATCCTGATCACTTCCGCACAGCCCCATTGACTATTCCTCTATTTTTATTAGAATTAATATAACCTGTATCCCTCCATCCAAAATTGATTGATGAAAATTAGCTGATTGCAGCAGCTTTACAGTCCATCGAAGAGGAGTGTTTTTTGGTCATTTGTTTAGATTGTTTTTTACTATTGGAAATCCAAAAGGCAAAAATACCGAGGGTATAAGTATATTGGACAATAAGCTGGATCCACTCAGGTTTGGAATACCAGCCTATTAGAACATTCAATGGCAAGCCAATAATACCGTCTTTATGATTGAATACAGTGTTGGATAAGTTATATGCCTTATCGAGTAACAAGCTGTCCTTGGCCAAAAGTGCGTATCCCTTCATGGCGGACAGGCCCTCATGTATAGAATATCCGAGCAGGAAACCAGCCTGAAGAATCAAGTATACAAGAGTTATTCGGAATATTAGATCGATGCGTACCCTTATCAGCGAGTGGTAAATAAATGTCGCAAGAACAAGCGACATGCAAATTCCAATAAATACAGCAACCGTTGAATATTTCCCAGCAAATGCGAAAATAGCTATTTCTGTACCCTCACGCATCACCATTGCAAATGCTATTAGAAATATTCCTGTGGCAGAAAGGTTTTGAGATACCTGCTCACATACAGTTGAGGTCATTTGACTTCCATGGCGTATCATCCATATTATGAAAGTTGTCACGAGAATTAGTGCTATAAAACTGGCTCCGCTTTCCCACGCCTTTGATAGTGTGGATACACCTCCCAATACATTGGCGACAAGGAACAGCCCTAAGCCGAGGAGAACTGAGCCGAAAATACCAGCAACCCCACCCATGTAAACTTTTCCTTTTAATTGTGTGTTTCCAATTGCTGTCAAATACCTGAGGATAAGAGCGATAACGAGGAATGCTTCGAGTCCTTCACGAAAGCCCATAATTATGGCGGGAACATTTTGAGTCATTTTTCATCCTTTTATAAATTATTTATTCAAATGCCGCTATAGGGTATAGGGGTATATGCTACATTGTGGTAGGAATGCAAGGAATTTTTATAAAAAAAATTAAGCAAAGATGACAAATCAGGATGAGTCGTATTTAACGCACTGTATTTCTTTTAAATATAGATTTGATTGTGTCTTGGTATCTTAGAGGGATCTGTGGCACGGATCAATATTTTAGCACCCAATTTCACGTATAGCTCCTACATATCAGCACATAAAGTACAATTTAACCATCACAATGGTTATAGAAATTGTGACTGATTATTGGAAATGTTGAATGGTTCTCTTGTCGGATGGATGACGCATGTGTTGATAAATGGAGATAAGTGCCCTCCATACTTTCGAAAATACTGCCAGAAATCTATTGTTCCAGCAAGAAAAAAGGTTGTGATACCACATTTTCTGAGGACCGTTGAAAGACGACTTTATCATCATCTCCAGAGATGATCATATCGCCAACAAGACTTCCAAACTCAAACCTGATGGTTTGCACAAACCGTCAGACTGGCATATGCTCAAGATGTAGCGATAGACACACACATCTTTGCCATCTCTTTGCATTTACAATTCAGAAAAGATGTACATATTAAATTTTATACAACTATGGGGTTAGGAAAGGATGTGCATAATGATACCTGAGAAGGCTGGAAAATATGATTTTGAAGTGGGGATGTACAGACCACCGAGTGAGGGGGGAAGTTTCTCTCTGCTGTTGCGTTTTACACGGAACTGTCCTTGGAACAAATGCACGTTTTGCGGGATGTATAAGCACGAGAAATTTTCCCTGAGGACGGTTGAGGAGATTAAGGGCGATATCGACTCCATCGCCGGACTGATCAATGATATGCAGTCTCTTTCACGGGAGCTCGGTCATGACAAGCAGATCGATAGAGATACGATCATCGCCATGATCGAAAAAGAACCGCAGCTCAACACCAGTCAGGGATTTGGTATGGTTCTGAACTGGCTGTCCTCCGGGGGGAAAACCGTCTTTTTGCAAGACGGTAACAGCTTGATGATGGCCAGTGACAAACTGGTTGATGTAATCGCCTATCTTCGCAGCACTTTCCCATCCCTGGAACGGTGCACGACCTATGCCCGTTCAAAGACCTTATCGAGAAAATCTCTGGAGGAATTGACCGGTATTCGGAAAGCCGGTCTGGATCGGCTGCATGTAGGTTTGGAAACCGGGGACGATGCCCTGTTGAAAAAAATAAGAAAAGGTGTCTCCGGGGAGGAACATATTGACGGTGGCCGTAAGGCCATCAAAGCCGGTTTCCAGTTATCTGAATACTGGATGCCCGGCCTGGGCGGGAAGGAGGACTGGGAGAATCATGCCAGGAACACGGCACGGGTATTGAACGGTATCAATCCGCATTATATCCGTTCTCGGCCGTTTTCACCGTGGCCCGGCACACCGATTCATGATGAGTATGAAAAAGGAACCCTTACACTCCTGTCACCCGGGGAGGTGTTAATCGAACTGAAGCTTTTGATAGAAACACTGGATGTCACTTCCAAGGTTTGTTTCGATCACGCCGGTAATGGCTGGGTCAATCGATACGGTCAGCTTTTGTTTACCCAGAGTTATGAAGGATACAAATTCCCTGAAGAAAAACCCCGTGTATTAGAGCTCATAGAAGAGGGGATCGAATCCCAGTAAGGAAGCGGGGGGCAATAGTGGACGTTCTTAATGTTCCTGCGTGGATCGATTTTATTCAGGAATTGATTACCGGCAGGTAGACACTGAAAATCGATCTTTTTTCAGCATCACTGGATACTGTCATGATGCCATTGTGTTTTTTGACAATGCCGAACGCGGATGCCATGCCCAGGCCTTTATCGGTGGAGTGAAACGGTTTGAGAACCTGGTCCGCGTCTTTTTCATCCAACACGGCGGTACGATTTGTTACATGAACCAGAACATAATCACCAGGATCTCTTCCATAGGGTTCCACAAACCGGGGTGACAGGGTGATGTTTCGGGATTCTATATCAAGCGCCCGGGTCTCGGGTTCCGATTGCGCTGCATGTCGGCAGATGTTCAACAGGGCACGGCCGATCATGGCCCGATCTGCACTCACTTTCCAGAGATTATCCTGCCACTGTGTTGTCAGTTCCACCTCCGGCATCAACAGTCGGAATTCCTGCAGTGTATAGACCATGATTTCATTCAGATCGGTTTCATAATAGTTGTAGATACCCTTTCCGGCAAAGGTCAGTAGCTGGCTGGAAATATGCTTGATGTCCTTGATCTGCTGTTCAGCTGTTTTCAGGTTCTGATAGTCCTGAAAGGCTGCTGTATCACCATGGTAATCGTTCCCGAGGCTCTCTATGGTTGCCGCGATACTTTTTTCGATACCGAGAATTTTCTGATTAAGATCATGGGCAATTCCTTCTGCCAGGTTTCCTATGGCCTCGAAATGATGTGTCTTTTGGAGCTGATTTTCGAGATGGCATTTATCGGAGATCAACCGCTGACGTTCTTCTTCGACTTCCATTTCGGTGGTGACGATGGTTAGGCAGCCAAAAGACAGGGATGTAGCATCTTCAGGATAATTCAAGATCATGGCTTGATCTTTCAGCCAGAGAGTTTTGCCCGGCGAGAGCTTGAGCTTGTACACGGCTTCGATAAGACCTGTTTTTTCGCTTTCCTCCCGGATGAATCCCCGGAACTCGTTCAGTTCCTCTCGGCTGGTAACTTCTGTCGCGTCAAGGGGATCGACAAAGCTGGATTTGTATATCCGGCGGTCCACTATGGCCGAGCGAAGTATATCAGCGATATTGGTGGGGCCACAATCAAGAAGCGCCAGGAATTTCCGACTCACGAATTCATACCAGATATTCTTTTTGTCCCCCCTCCAGGCGGAAATATAGGGTATGGCAGGCGAGCCTGCCTGGTCAAAAACATGAAAAACAGGGATCGTTTTTCTCAATTTCTCTTTGATTTCCGGACTGAAATCACCGTTCAGGATCCTGCCGTGATAAGTGGCTTTGTTGTTGGAGTCTGAAGACATGTCGAAATCCTCGTATCGATGTTAGGGTGAATGGTGAGGGGATTTTCCAACCGGTCCATGTACGGTTATTTTTGCGTGAGCCCTAAGCAAAGTATTATAACCCGGTATTGTTGTCAATAAATCAATCTTCCGGTGTTGTTTGTAAAAGATTTGTCATCATTGTTGTCAAACTTGCAACCATCTTCCAATTACTCTACTAATTACAGATGACATATCCGTTGATAATTCAGGGCGGCATGGGTGCTGGTGTATCGAACTGGCAACTGGCACAGGCTGTTTCTCAGACAGGACAGCTGGGGGTGATTTCCGGCACTGCACTCGATGCGATCTTTTCACGCAGATTGCAGCTCGGAGATCCCGGCGGCCACATGCAGCGGGCAATGAGTCATTTTCCGGATACCGGTATGGTGGATAGAATACTGGCACGATACTACAGGCCGGCCGACAGTTCCGGACCACGGCCGTTCAAAACCCCCCCCATGATATTGCTCCATGCGACTCAGCAGACCAAGGAATTGACGGTGGTGGCTAATTTTGTAGAAGTATTTCTGGCCAAAGAAGGACATGCCAACCCTGTGGGCACAAACCTTCTGGAGAAAGTCCAATTGCCGAATCTGTATGCCCTATACGGTGCCATGCTGGCGGGAGTCGACTATGTCATCATGGGAGCGGGCATACCACGGGAGATTCCGGGTGTCCTGGATCTTCTGGCAGATCACCAATCGGTGTCCCTCAAAATAGCTGTGGGCGCTGCCAATGGCAATCGGTTTCATGCAACCTTCGACCCAAAAACTTTTTTTAAGAAAGCGCTACCTCCACTGAAACGGCCAAAATTTTTATCAATAGTCTCCTCTGTTTTGCTGGCCACCATGATGGCCAGAAAGGCCAACGGCAGGATCGATGGGTTCGTCGTTGAATTGCCTGAAGCCGGGGGGCACAATGCACCGCCCAGGGGAAAACTCCTATTGAGTGACCGGGGGGAGCCGGTCTATGGTGACCGGGACGCCATAGAACTCGAAAAGATCAAGGCTCTCGGCCTGCCATTTTGGATGGCTGGATGCTGGGGAACGCCGGAAAAGCTGCAGGAAGCGATATCCCTGGGGGCCAAAGGCATACAAATCGGTACGGTGTTGGCGTTTTCAAAGGAATCCGGTTTCACGGACGCTGTTAAGAACCTGGCCATTGAAAATATTCAAAAGGGAACTGCTTCCGTATTTACAGACCCTTCTGCGTCGCCCACAGGATTTCCGTTTAAGGTGCTCTCCCTGGAGGGATCGCTGTCTGAGATCAATGCATACCAGGAAAGACCTAGAAAATGTGACCTCGGCTATCTGAGACATCTCTATGAAAAACCTGACGGCAAGATCGGCTACCGCTGCCCAGCGGAACCGGAAGCAGTCTTTATCGGAAAAGGCGGCAATCCCGACGATATGAAAGGAAAGAAGTGCCTCTGCAACGCGCTGCTGTCGAATGTCGGCGTGGGACAGATGCGAAAGAGCGGTTATGTCGAAAATACCTTGGTCACATCCGGTGATGGCATCATGACTATCTGCCGGTTTTTGAAAGATAGGGCATCCTATAAGACAGAAGACGTGATCAACTGGCTACTTGAAGGAGTAGCGTAACTTTTTTTATCCGCCTTCGCAGAATACCACGGGCTTGCCCGTGGATGAATGCAAAAGCAAAGGTTAATTGCTACGGCGCGATGTTACCCCTAAGGCAAGGCGGATAACCGCGGCGTAGCCGAAGGCGAAGACGGGTATTTTAATGGAACCCCACGGGTTTACCCGTGGGGTTCCATTCCATTTCTAAACGCCATTCCCCTTATTCTCTCCATTATATTCAACCTGAACTGAGCGATTTTTCTCTCGATCTGCACCAATCTCTTGCGAACCCTCCTCCATCAAGATCTCGGCACATCTCTTCGGGAAAAATCGCTCAGTTCAGGTTCAACTCATAAAATTATTCCTACAACTTCATTTCCGCATTTTTCTGAAAAAGTAAAGCCATCGTTGGCATTGACTATTTTGTCATACGATTGTAGATTTTCTAGAACTTCCTATCCACATCATTTTTACAAATACAGGGAGAATATAATGAAGAAATCCTTTGGTTCCAAAACACTCATTTATCCGACACCGGTCTGGTGTGTGGGATCGTACGACGCTCAGGGGCGGCCCAACGTTATGACCATTGCCTGGGGAGGCATCTGCTGTTCCAGCCCGCCCTGTGTGACCATTTCGCTTCGCAAAGCCACCTATACTTACGGTAATATCATGGAGAGGGAGGCTTATACTCTCAGCGTGCCGTCCGAAGCACACGCTGCAGCCGCAGACTTTTTCGGCATTGTTTCCGGTCGAAACGAAGATAAATTTGCGCGAACGGGTCTTACGGCGGTAAGGTCGGAACTTGTTGATGCCCCGTTTGTAGCAGAATTTCCCATGGTAGTGGAATGTCGTGTCATTCACCATTATCAAATCGGTCTGCACACACACTTTGTCGGTGAGATACTGGATGTCAAGGTCGAAGAAATCGCCCTGGGGGATGATGGGAAGCCGGATATCGAGAAAGTCCGCCCCATTCTTTTCAGCCCCGACGTCCAGGCGTACCATGGCGTCGGGCCGTATGTAGGCAAGGCGTTCGATATCGGTAAGGGATTGAAGAAAAAATCATGATCCTTTGAAAACTGCCATCTACTGAAAGGGGAGGTAAGATGTCAATTCGCATTGAAAAAAGCGACAGGGTATTCACGGTGTTCATCAACCGGCCGGAGGCGAAAAATGCAGTTGACGGCCCTACGGCATCGGCGCTTGTAGAGGCTTTCCGGGAGTTTGATGAGGATGACGCTTTTTCGGTGGCTGTGTTGTGCGGTATGGGGGACAGCTTCTGTGCCGGCGCTGATCTGAAGGCGTTTGCCGGCCAGGACAGTCTGCGGATGAATCGCCTTGCTCCCGATGGAGACGGGCCCATGGGACCCAGTCGAATGATGTTGAACAAACCCGTCATTGCAGCCATTTCGGGCCATGCGGTTGCGGGTGGACTCGAGCTTGCCCTGTGGTGCGATTTGCGCGTCATGGAAGAGACGGCCGTTCTAGGTGTGTTCTGCAGACGATTTGGCGTACCGCTGATCGATGGCGGTACGGTACGATTGCCACGCTTGATCGGCATGAGCCATGCCCTGGATCTTATCCTCACCGGACGTCCGGTGGACGCTGACGAAGCCAAGGCCATTGGTCTGGCAAACCGGATCGTACCTCATGGCGAAGCACGGCCTGCTGCCGAGAAGCTGGCTAAACAAATTTCCGAATTTCCACAGGCCTGTATGCGCAGTGATCGTTTGAGTGCCTACGAACAGTGGGATCTGCCTTTTAAAGAGGCAATGCAAAACGAATTCAAACATGGAATGTGCACGATCGAAAAAGGTGAAACCGTAGAGGGTGCTGTCAGGTTTTCCAAGGGTGAGGGAAGGCATGGAACTTTTTGAGGGTCGGAGGGGTCGAGGGATATCGTGTTTATTGAGTTTATAAAGATGAACGTCCAACGTCTAATCCCGCCCGGGCGGGAAACGTCCAATGTTGAATGAAAACAAAAAACCAATACACATCATTGTCGAAAAACCCACGGTACCAGAGATGCGTGTCAATCTGTACCGAAAGGGAGGTCTTTCATGAAATGTCGTCCAATACTACGCATGTTGATCCTCCTGGTGTTCTGGCTCCTGATGCCAGGAGGTGTTCCGGCCCAGGAAAGCAATCCAACGGTATTCATCCATGCCAATCTGATACCTATGACCAGCGAAACTGTTCTGCGCGATCAAACCGTGGTGGTTCAAGGCAAACAGATCATCGCGATTGGTCCTGGTAACCAAACGGTAGTGCCGCAGAATTCGAGGGTGATTGATTGCAGCGACAAGTTCCTGATGCCGGGCCTGGCCGACATGCACATGCATCTGAGATACAACTGGATGAGCGATGCCTGGCCGGTGTCTCCTTTGAAGCTTTATCTTGCCAATGGTGTCACGACAATTCGCTGTTTCGGCCCGCTAGGGAAATCTGGTATGTACGCCCTGGAGTGGCGGGACCAGGTAGAAAAGGGGCTCCTCATCGGGCCCAGGATAATAACGTGCGGCCCAATTCTTTGGGGGTATCTGAAAAACCCGGAGAATGCCGTTATTAAACAAAAATACCAGCGGTTCGATTTCATTAAGCCTTACTCCTATTTGACCCGGGAAGAGTACCATATCGTTCTTTCGACAGCTAAAAAGCTTGATCTGTATGTTGCCGGGCACATTCCGTTTCAGGTAGGACTGGACGGGATCCTGGCCGAAGGCATGCATGAAATCGCCCATGTCGAAGAACTTTTGTGGGAGTTTATAAATCTGGACAGAGATCAGTATTTTCCGAATAAAGAGATGTGGATGGCATCTGTCATCCGCACTGCATTCGGATCGTTTAAACCTTATCTTGAGCTCGATGCCCAAGTGAGAGAGCAGACATTTGATGAAATGATTGCGCCGACGGTAAGCAAGCTCAAGGGAAGGCCCATCACCGTTTGTACGACACTGGTAGTGGATGATGTTATTGTACAAAAGTTGTTCGAGCCGGATAAATTTATTGAAAAACCTGAAAATCAATATCTGCCGAACCAGTATATGGAGCGGTTTCGAAAAGGCAAAGAAAAGCATCAAATGCAGTTCAAGGGGGGTGAAGCGTTTGCACCCTTGAAATACATGCTGGACAAAAAATTATTGGTTGCGCTGAAAGAGGCCCGGGTTCCGTTGGTGCTGTCCACTGATGCCGGGACAGGCGGCATGGGCATCGTGCCGGGCTTTTCTCTCCATGATGAGCTCGAAATTCTGGTGGAAAACGGTTTTACGCCCTATGAAGCCATTGCTTCCGGAACCACCGTTGCTTCTAAAGTTGTGAAGCGGATGAACGGACAGGATAATTTCGGAGTCATCCTACCCGGCAAAAGAGCGGATCTCATACTGCTGAAACAAAATCCCCTGGAAGATGTGGCCAATACCCGCAAGATAAGCGGTGTCATGGCAGCCGGCAGGTGGTATGATCGGAAGGCATTGGCCGCATTGATTGCGCAATAGGCTGTAGGCTATAGATTGTTAGACATTTAGCAGCTCACAGCCTACAGCCTGACCGCAGGTATGAAGGGAACCGGTATGATAATTCCTATGGAAACAGTCGCAACATTTTTCGCGGCCTCCGTGATTCTTGCACTGGCTCCGGGGCCGGACAACATATTTGTTCTGACCCAGTCGGCTTTGCATGGAAAGATATCTGGTTTGTGGGTGACTCTGGGACTCTGTACGGGACTTGTCGTTCACACGACAGCTGTGGTTCTGGGTGTTGCCGTCATTTTTCAGGTGTCTGCGGTGGCGTTCACCCTATTGAAAGTTGTGGGTGCCGGCTATCTGCTTTACCTGGCCTGGCATGCATTTCGTGCCACCGCAACCCGAATCGCATCTGGGGAGGGTAGCGGAATCAGAATCAGCAAGCTATACCGGCGCGGTATTATCATGAACGTCACCAATCCCAAGGTCTCAATATTTTTCCTGGCTTTTTTGCCGCAGTTTGCGGATCCCGCCCGAGGACCGCTGACCTTTCAGATCATTATCCTGGGGTTCGTTTTTATTGTTGCGACGGTGCTGGTATTTGGTAGTGTTGCACTTCTGGCCGGTGCCCTTGGTGACTGGCTCAATCGATCTAACAAGGTGCAGATTGTCATAAACAGGATAGCGGGGATTGTTTTCATCGGACTCGCGCTGAAGCTTTTGACAACCAAGCATTAACCTGGAAACACAGATCTCGGCACTGGTTTATAGAACCGGTTTTATTCCGTTATTAAAACCTGGTCCTTTGAGCCAGTTCAGAGATAATTGGCTATGCCGATAGCGGTAGTTGCATAAATCCGAAGCACGAAATTCGAAACCCTAAACGGTTCGACAGGCTCACCGCCCTGAGCAAGGTCGAAGGGCAATACCGAATGATCCAAATTCGAATGATCAAAACAAGACTCTGGAGGTACCGGTTTAAGCTATGTTTAAATCATTTGAGCATTTGATATTTGGATTTGTTTCGTATTTCGATATTCGGATTTAGAATTTATCACACGCTGAATGTGCATAATATTAATCCCTTATAGGG
>QMMS01000006.1 GCA_003647375.1 Deltaproteobacteria bacterium | reverse complement strand
CTTCTGAACCCCTCATTGGTACAACGCTTGCGCCGAGTGGTGTAAAATCAGCATAACCCCGTACCTCAACAGCTTGGGTTGGACAGATTTTTACACAATTATAACACTCCCAGCACATATCTGGTTCGCAATTATAAGCTTTCATTCTGTCTGCATCCAGCACCATTAGATCGTTTGGACAAATGTACATGCATGCAGTTTTGTCCCCTCCCTTACAACCATCGCATTTTTCATCAATGACAAAGCTAGGCATTGTTACCTCCTTTTCTTCAATTATTTGTTCATATGTAGGTGTACAATTATGCCGGCATGAATCTTCTCACCCCCTTTTTTTGTTATTTGTTAAAGCAAAAGCTTCTGGCCTATATTTATAATTTGGCTTCACAATTTTGGATCAAACCATAAGTAACATTTTAACTGCATTACCTATGCCAAAAGAAAATATACCACCGAAATAAACACAACTTACCGTTTTATTAATTTATTATTAATAGTTTAAGTTTCAATATTGAACAATAGGTAGGGTTCAATAGTAACAAAATGAGGATTTTAGAAATTAATAAATGAACAATTCTAACCCCTTTTGACTTATGAAATGCTGTTTCTACGTTGAAAGATGATGTTGCGGTTTACGATTTAAAAATATTTTAATTGCCGTGGATGAATCGAATAACGCACGCCGGGCTGTTTCATACGTTGGATAGCTTTTGGGAGGATTGGTGGGCTTCAAGGTTAGTATTCTGCACGTAATTCCTGAACCGGAAGAAGACTACTTCCCTACATCTACCGAGAAAGAAAAATGGTTCACTCAATACGAGAAAAAAATCGATGTTATGCTGAAAGATTATCGACAACTGTTAATCAAGAATGGGTTTGCTCCGGAAAATGTATCAATCCGTTCAATTGTCCGCTACTGTCCCTCTATGGCCAAGTGTATTCTGTTGGAGCATGATGAAACCGGATACAGCACCATCGTGGTCGGAAGACAGGGACTTTCACGGAGTGAGGAGTTTCTTTTTGGCAGTATCTCAAGTAAGATTGTCAACCATGCGCGCAAATGTACGGTCTGGGTTGTGGAATAACGTCAGCCGGAGTGGATATTATGATGATCCGCATTGCAACAATTAAAAACCAGTCTGGAAGCTTAAAGGATGTGAGTACCAGGCTATATTAATGGATCAGTTCTCCAACGTAATTGAGGGATTCCAACGCGAACGTCTTCCCCGCCTGACGCTGGATTTTGATGGTTCCGTCCAATCCACCAAAGGGCACGCAGAGGGTACCGCCGTAGGTTTCAATAAGGTCAAGAAAGGCGCCCGGAGTTACTATCCTCTGTTTTGTACCGTGGCCCAAACCGGACAATTTTTTAATCTTCATCATCGTCCCGGAAATGTGCATGATTCCAATGGTGCCCAACGATTCATGTTGAACTGCTTATCGGAAGCCAAAGCACAGTTATCCGGTGTACCAGTGCGTTGACCAGCAGTTCCTCGAAAACCAACGGCGGGATCTCGGGTACGCCCGGCGCGTTCACGCCTCGCCCGGCTTGTATTTCATCTGTCTCTCGCTGTTGCGGTTCAATCGTTCTGCATTTGATCTTTTCTTCCACGACCTTCTCTTACAGCCGAACGGTCCACCTTCCTATCGCCCGTACAATACTGCAATAATCGTTGCCTCGCCTGATTTGGCTGCAATGAGATGCGGCGTGGTCGAAAGGTAATACGCACTGTCTCCGGGTTCCAGTTCAAAGGCATCGGCGCCGATTTTGAGCGATACCATGCCCTCCAGTACATAGATAAACTCTTCACCTTCATGGATGGAAACCTCTTCGTCCGGATTTTCTTTCAGTTTGACGATGAGCGCTTCCATGTTCCGACCTTTGACATCCGGTGCGAGACTCATGTAGGAGTAGATTTCTTTTTTTCCCTTTTTTGACGTTGACCTGGATACCGGTATCTCTTCACTCTTTCGCGTGATGGAATAGAGTTTGTTTCCGACACCTGAAACGATGCGGCCAAAAGCGCTGTCCAAAGCTCTGGACAGCTTGATGGAGGTCCCCAGCTGTGGTTGAACCTTGTCGTTTTCGAGGTCTTCGAGAAATGCGATCTCAAAACCTGTCAACTTAGACAGTTCTTCGAGAGACAGTCCCTTTTCCTGTCTCAAGACACGGATTCGTTCGCCAACGCTTTCTATCGGATCAACCGGCGTTTTGGCAATGTCCCCGGTGAGGTCTTCAAAATAGTCGACATTGATGGGTGGTTTCTGATTTTGTTCTGACATGATGTTCTCCTATGGGGTAGCGTTAAAATTAGTACGACCAATTTAAATTTGGATATAATAATCCACGGATTGTATTTATTATGTGGATGTCATTTGCCCTTCGAGCGATATTAGTCCTTCGGACGATATTTGCGCTTCGCGCGTAATTCATTGTAGCTCGTAGCCGTTTTCTTTTGGCTCCTCATCAGTCTTTTAGCAGTTTAGACTGTAGACTGTAGACTGTTAGGTGCCTTTTGCTGATAGCTATTAGCCACCCTCGAACCCTAATTATAGACACTTCGCCCCGATATACCGCGAAATGACGATGCGTTGTACCTCCGATGTTCCTTCTCCGATATCCAGTAGCTTCTGGTCTCGATAAAATCGCTCAACATCATATTCTTTCATCAGGCCGTAGCCGCCATGAAGTTGAACCGCATGATTGGCACAGCGGTACATGACTTCAGAGCAGTAGAGTTTTGCCATGGCTGCCTCTTTTGAGAACGGCATGTCGTTGTCGCGCAGCCAGCATGCCTTGTACAGTAACAGACGTGCGCACTCGATCTCAACTGCCATATCCGCCAGTTTGAACGCATTGACTTGAAACGTGGCGATGGGTCTGTTGAACTGCTCTCTTTCATTGCTGTATTTCAATGACATGTCAAAACACCCCTGAGCTCCGCCAAGCCCCATGGCACCAATGGAAAGCCTACCGCCGTCCAGGGTCTGCATCATCTGGTGAAATCCATGCCCCCGAGTACCCAGCAGGTTTTCCTTGGGAACCCGGCAGTCCTTGAAATAGAGTTCGCTCGTGTTGGATGCACGCCACATCATCTTGTCGTGCATTTCGCGGGTGGTATAGCCCGGTGTACCTGTTTCCACAAGAATACAAGAGAGTTCCGGCTTCCCATCATCACGTGTACCTGTTTTGCACAGAACGGTGATGCCTGCGGTAATGTCTGTAGACCCATTGGTGATAAAAATCTTACTGCCATTGATGACCCATTCGTCACCATCCAGCACCGCGTGGGTTTTGCTGTTGCCGGCGTCGGAACCTGCATTCGGTTCCGTCAATCCAAAGCCCCAAAGGGCTTTCCCACTGCATAGCTTGGGCAGATACTTTCTTTTCTGTTCTTCGCTTCCAAAATAATAAATGGGGCCGATACCGAGAGAGTTGCCGGCCGCCACCGTGGCAGCATGCGAACCGTCAACCCGGGCGATCTCTTCCGTAGCGATAATATAGGACACATAATCCATGCCCTGGCCCCCGTATTGCTCCGACACAAAGATGCCAAAAAGCCCGAGTTCTGCCATTTTAGCCATGGTTTCGTATGAAAATTCTTCGTTTTTGTCCAGGGCCTGCGCGACCGGCTTGATTTCATTTTCGGCAAAGCTGCGCACGGAGTCCCTTAATATTTCCTGATCGCTGGAAAGGCTGAATTCCATAGGTAAGCTCCTATTATTCCGTTAAATAAAAAATGTTCCTTTGGGCCAGGTCTGAGATATTTGGCTATGCTGAACGCGGTAGTTATTTAAACCCGAAGCACGAAATTCGAAATCCTAAACAATACCTAATGATCTAAATTCGAATGATCAAAACAAGACCTTGGAAATATAAGTTCAAGCACTATGTATGAACCGCCATGGCGAGCGCATTCCCCGTAGCTTGTCGAAGATTCCGGTTTATCGGGACTGCGAGGCTCTTCGGTCATTTGAGCATTTGATATTTGGATTTGTTTCGTATTTCGATATTCGGATTTAGAATTTATCACACTCTGAATGCGCATAAAATTAATCTTTTATAAGGTTGAACCAGTGCCGGGTTCTTTGGACCCGGGTATCTACCTATGAATTTATGAGTCGCTGTTTCAGATATGTAAATCGTTTCTTGGTTTTGCTGTTGTTGATTCCCATATGAAGGGCTTTTCTGGTTCCGACCACAACCACAAGATGTTTTCCCCTTGTGACGGCAGTATATATCAAATTTCGCTGAAGAAGTATATAATGTTGCGTAAGAATGGGAAGGACGACTGCCGGGTATTCCGATCCCTGGGATTTATGTACCGAGATGGCATAGGCCAGGATGATTTCATTGAGTTCGGAAAAGTCGTAGAGGATATTGCGTCGGTCAAAGGAAATCAAAACGGTCTGACTCTCAGGATGGACTTTTTCGATACGCCCGATATCCCCATTAAAGACCAGTTTGTCATAATTGTTCTTTATCTGCATGACCTTGTCGTGAATCCTGAAACTGCTGCTGCCCCGGGAGACGCTTTCTTCTCCTGGATTGAGGGCATTTTGAAGTGAGCTGTTCAGATTTTCGGCTCCCACGATTCCTTTGTGCATGGGCGTCAAAACTTGTATGTCATGGATGGGCTCAAATCCGAAACTGGCGGGAATCCGACGGGCAACCAGTTCTATGATGGTCTGGAGGACCCTTTCAGGCTCTTTCTGTTCAATAAAATAAAAGTCTGTTTTAGCGTCCGGGTCCGCAGGGGGATCGACTATGGGAAAATCACCCTGGTTGATCCTGTGTGCATTGGTGATGATCCGGCTTGCTTTGGCCTGTCTGAAGATTTCGGTGAGGGATACCACAGGGATTTGCCGGGACTGAATCATATCTTCCAGTATACGGCCGGGACCGACTGATGGCAGCTGGTTGACATCTCCTACCAGGATGATGGTTGTCTGAACCAGAACTGCTTTCAACAGATAATACATCAGGTGTGTATCGATCATGGATGCTTCGTCAATGATGAGGGCGTTACAATCGAGCGGTGAGGTTTCATTCTTTTGAAAGCCCCCTTTTTGCATGCTGAAATCCAGTAGCCTGTGTATGGTCTTGGCTTCTTGACCGGTGGATTCCTGCATTCGTTTTGCGGCTCGTCCGGTGGGAGCGGCCATCATCACCCGCAGCTTATACCGGAGCATGATTTTCAAGATGGCATGGATAATGGTTGTTTTGCCGGTTCCAGGTCCGCCCGTAATGATAGTTACCTTATTCTCGATGGCTGATTTTATAGCAGACACCTGGTTGGCTGCCAGGCGAATGGCAAAATGTTCTTGTACCCGGTTCATTTCTTTGGCCACATCAATGGGCGGGGCTGCCGGAGGGGATTGGAGCAGCATCCTGATTCTTGTGGTGATGCCGGTTTCGCAAACATGGTACTTTTTCAGATAGACAGCCTTGCTGCTGGGTTTTCCAAAGGTCTCGAGATCTTCATTCAGATCTTCTATGACGATACGGTTTTCTCCAAAAAGCCTGTCAAGAGCTGCCTGGATAGTCTCGCTGTCAACTTCCAGAACTTCTTTGCATTTGTCCACCAGCAGATCATAGGGATAATAGACGTGACCATCGTCTGAAAGACCGTTCAGGACATAAATGATGCCGGCTTCAGCCCGCAATTCAGAATTTTTCGGAAATCCAAGCTTTTCGGCAATTCGGTCTGCAATCACAAAGCCGATACCAAAAATATCCATGCAGAGGCGATACGGGTTCTGCTGAACAATGGCAATGGATCGGTTGTGGTAGGTCTTGTATATTTTTGTGGCATATCCGGTGCTGACACCATGGGACTGCAGAAACAGCATGACCTCGCGGATTTTCTTCTGGTCTTTCCAGGCCTGCTGGATCAGGGCGATCCGTTTTGCCCCGATCCCCTCGACTTTCTCCAGACGTTGTATCTGGTGCTCGATGATGTCGAGGGTCTTTTCCCCGAATTTATTGACAATGCGGTCCGCCATCTTGGGGCCCAGGCCTTTTATCAGGCCGGAGCCCAGGTATCTTCGAATGCCGTAAACGGTTGCTGGAACAGTGGTATGATAGGAATGAATCTTGAACTGGTCACCGTATTTTGGGTGATGCGCCCATTCCCCTTTCAGGCTCAGAATTTCTCCCGGGGACGGTGACGGGATGTTACCGACGATGGTAACGAGATCCCACTGGTCTTGCACTTTTAACTTGGCAATCGTGTAGCCGGTCTCTTCATTGGTATAGGTTATTCGTTCAATTTGACCGGTCAATTCGATCATGGGGGGTTTCTTTTTTAGCGTTTTAGCGGTTTAGACTGTAGGCTGTTAGGCGCTTTTTGCCCTGTGGGCGACATTTAGCTTTCGCTGTCATTTGTCCTATCGGACGACATTAGCGTTTCGCGCGTCATTTATTGTTTCTATTAGCGATGAGCATTAAGCTATAGGCCGCTTATAACTTAACGCTTATGGCTCAATTGCTTTCAGCTACCCTCCAAAATCTGCATGCTTGTTTGTTGCGTTCCTTGTGTTCGTTGTGTTTGTTGAGTTGTCCTCGGCAAATGGAATTCAGTTTTCAACACATCGCCTTTTCATCAACCCAATGAACCCAAGAAACGCAACAAACCCAATGAACGATGTTACCCTCGGACCCTGATCCATCAAACCCAGTCCGGCAAATGGATGTTTTCCAAGGGTTCTTTTGGTGGGAAATAGCATTTGATGTCTATGACCGGAGACCCGTTGTGTGCATCTATTGTATCGATGCGGATCCGGTTGGATGCAATGGATAGTATCCTGCACAAGGACATGGCCAAGAGATTGGGTCTGATCGGTGAATGGGTTGCAAACACGCCTGTCAATGGATTCTGCTCGTTTTTTCTCGGATGAACGCGCAGGGTCCTTCTTTTATCCGGGATGTCGTTTTGATGGAACCAGTAAAGGACATGGATGTGTGAAAACGATTCCAGACCCAGAAGTGCGTCGGTGAATTCGTCAAAGATATCGATTTCGGTAATTTCATTGGATTTTTCAATGAATCCAATAGGGTAAATCTGATAGGATGTTTTCATGGGAGTCCTCCTGCCATTCAGACAGCGCTCGCTTTCGCTGTGGATCACCCCTCCAACTCCGGCTGAGGGTTTGATGGAAAAATTTCCCGACATTTCAATTGTTTTATGGACAAAAAAATTGTCCCACGTTTTTTGTTTAATGACAAATACGGCGAACATTGTCAATATATTGTATTGGTTATTGACTATTCCCTCAATATATGGCATAGGTAAACATTATTTGCACTTTGAAAATGCTTGAAAAGTAAGATCGACTTGTTCCGCACATCTAAACGGAATCCCAAACGGAAATAAATGACAGCATACGTGTTGATACAGAGCGGCGGTTCCATATGAACAGAGCGGCAACTGGTTTCAGCCGAAGACAGTTAATAAAGTATTTCTGTTTGATGACAGGTGGGGGTCTTCTCGGGTTACTCAACGCCTCCAAAGGATTTGCTGTTGAAAACGTTCGGTCTCAGAACTGTCAACCCCCCAAGATAGCTCTGATTATCGATGACATCGGCTACAACAGGTCGCTTGCCTGGCAATTTGTTGAACTGAATGAGATTCTAACCTTTTCCATCCTGCCGCAAGTGTCTTACTCCCGGGAACTTGCCTTTGAACTCAATGATCAGGGGTATGAAGTGATGTTGCACCAGCCCATGGAGCCCTATGACAACAGCTGTGATCCAGGTCCCGGTGCTTTGTTTGTGGGCGATGATGCCCAACGTATCGAAAAAACCCTGCAGGCCAATATCCGGGGTATCCCTTTTGCAAAGGGTGTCAATAACCACATGGGTTCCAGGTTTACCGCATCCCCGAACGAGATTGGAGATGCCCTGAAGGTCATTCGATCCCGGGGGATGTTTTTTGTTGACAGTTATACATCGAGCCACTCCCTGGCACATGCAACCGCACGGCGATACCATATGCACACAGCCCACCGGAACGTATTTCTCGACAATGTCCACGAAGAATCGGCCATCATGTCCCAACTTGCCAATCTTCAAAAACATGCCATGTTGTACGGTAGGGCAATCGGGATCGGCCACCCATTCCCGAAGACTGCCAGAGCCATTGGCCGATTTGCAAAGAGGCTGAAGCGATCGAACGTGTCTCTGGTACCCGTATCCGAAATCCTATAAAAATAAAATTGCGAAGCAATTTTATTTTGCCAATTCCCTCTCGATCAACTGGTCGAGATTTCTGAATGTAGGGTTCTTTACCTGCTTGCCGTTCAGAAATATGCTTGGTGTCCCACTGACGCCGATTTTTTGCCCCTCCCTGACGTCCCGCACGATCAGTTTCAGGACATCGTGGGACAGGATGTCTTTCCTGAATTGTTTCATGTCAAGATCAAAGCTTTCGGCAATTTCATCCATTTTCTGAATCGACAGTTCTTTGTAATTGGCAAAGAGTTGACTGTGAAATTCCCAAAATTTGCCTTGTTTGTGTGCTGCCATGACGGCTAGTGCGGCTTGCCTGGCATTGGGATGATTTCGAAGCGGATATTGTTTGATGACCAGTTTCAAATCCTCGGGGTATTTTGCAAGCAACTGGCTGAACACCGCTTCCATCTTGGCACAGTATGGACACTCGTAGTCGTCAAAGACGGCGATGGTGACAGGCGCATTTTCCGGTCCCAAAAATGGAGAGCCTTCCACAGAAATTTTGTAGACCTGATCAATATGGATGACTTTGAGGTCGTTCGTGATGCTGCTTGTCAAGATCAGTGTCTCGGTTTCGGTCGAATACGTTAATCGGTTATAACCTTGATCGACGGGAATCTGGTTTAGTTGATGGTTTGCAGATTCATTGTAAACCACAACTTTTCCAGGCATGAGAACGAAGACCAGTTCTCCGTCTGCAGTGCTATCCACGTCCAGGGGCGGAGATTCCAGTTTAATTTGGCCAACAGGGGTCCAGTCAATGTCGATGGGTTGTGCAGAGGCTATGCCCGTAAAGAGGCTCATCACGGCAGACAGAAAAATACCTGTAATTTCAACACTTATTTTCATATAAATCAATCCTTTCCTAAGTTGGCTTATAGGTTCGAAAAAAGGTGTTTCAAGTATACCCGGAGCTGCGCCGAAGAGCAATATCCAATGACCTAAATTCAAATATTCAAAACAAAGCCCAGCATACAGAAGGACATGGGTATCTATTGCTGATTTTTACTTGATCTATAGTGATTGTCATAATAACGTTCTGATGGGTATTAAAGGTATTCACAAAAACACAATATTTAAAAAATCTCAGTTTGTTGAGGCCTTTTTCGTGCTTTCATATTTTCGTGTTTTCGTGATAAAAGTATTTTTTTCCGTATTTTCCGGGTTGGGTTTAATATAAAATATGGGTTATGTCTTTAATTTTAATGATGCACGCGTCTATGAAGAATGGGTGATGAAGACGCGGAGCAGAGCTGAAGCCGATCTTGAGAACTGCCTCATGATCGAAATGCTGAAACCGATTCGAGGCGAATCCCTGCTCGATATCGGATGCGGCATTGGTTCGAGCATCAAACCCTTTTACGAAAAGGGTCTGCAGGTCACGGGCATCGATCCTTCCCCTTACATGCTTGACATTGCCATGAAGCAATTCGGTCATCGAGTCGAATTTTATCGGGGGTTTGCCGAAGATCTTCCCTTTGACGACAACTCATTCAACCATGCCAGCCTGGTGACCACATTGGAGTTCGTGGAAGATCCCGTGAAAGCGATATCGGAAGCCTGCCGGGTGGCAAAGGACCGCATTTTTTTGGGTGTCCTGAACCGTTATGCCCTGAAAGGGGTCGAGCGGCGCCTCAGGGGCATTTTCCACCAAACCATATACAACCGTGCGCGATTTTACAGTGTCTGGGAACTCAAAAGCATGATCCGTGAGCTCCTGGGAGAAAAGGTCCCGATATCCTGGCGTACCGTGAGCCAGTTTCCTGCGTCATCAGGGAAGGTCATCTGTAATATAGAGAAGTCGGAAATTGTTCAACGCTTTCCATTTGGCACCTTTGCCGGCATGGTGGCATCCCTGGTTCCCCGGTTCAGAACCCGGCCCATGACATTACGTCATAAGCCAAGACAGTCGACCGGCGTTGCGCCAACATAGCTATAAATCGTTTGGTTTTAGGTGTTACGTTTTAGGTTTTAAGAGAGGGTGTTGGACACATTATCAGCCATATTTAATCTAAGATACGGTCCCGACAAGTTAGGAGAGAAAAAGATCTTTTATCACGAAAACACGAAAGGTCGAAAACACGAAAAGAACTTGAAAATTTCGTGTTTTCGTGATTGCTTTTCTTATTTGTCATAAAATGTAACATTTAAGATGCTTGCAACTGTGCTGAACCAAACACAAAACACCAAACACAAAACACAAAAGAACTATGAAAGCTTATCTTTTCGACAGCCTGGCGGACAAGAAAGTACAGTGTAACCTGTGTCATCATCGCTGCGTGATTAAGAACGGCAAACGGGGTATCTGCCAGGTCAGGCAGAATAGTGACGGTACCCTCGTATCCTTGGTATATGGTAAGGTTGTGGCACGAAATGTTGATCCTATCGAGAAAAAACCTCTATTTCATTTTTATCCGGGCAGTCTTTCCTATTCCATTGCAACGGTGGGATGCAATTTTAAATGTAAATTCTGTCAGAACGCCGACATTGCCCAGATGCCGAAAGACCACAAGGGTGCGATTATCGGAAATTTCATGCCGCCTGAGGAAATCGTAGCTGCCGCCAAAAAGCACGACTGCCGGTCTATTGCCTATACTTATACAGAGCCGACCGTATATTTTGAATTTGCTCATGATACTGCCAGGCTTGCGCATGAACAGGGCTTATTGAATTTGTTTGTGACGAATGGGTATATGACTCTGGAAGCGCTGGACATGATCGGTCCGTATCTGGATGCTGCCAATGTCGACTTAAAGGCCTTCAGTGATGCGTATTACAAAACTTACTGCGGCGCCAGGTTGGCAGGTGTGAAAGAGACTCTTGTTGCCATGAAATCACGTGGTATCTTTCTCGAGATTACAACCCTGGTCATTCCGGGCTTAAATGACGACCCTGCAGAACTCGCCGATCTGGCAAGGTTCATTGCAACATCTTTAGGCACCGATACTCCCTGGCACATCAGTCGGTTTCATCCCACCTACAAGCTGACCGATCGTCCTCCCACGCCGGTCCAGACCTTGATGACTGCGCACGAAATCGGCATTCGTGCCGGCCTGAAATACGTTTATACCGGCAATGTCCCCGGAGAGGAGAGCGAGAAGACTTTCTGCTATGAATGTGGAAAAGTTCTCATCGATCGGTGGGGGTTCAACGTCCACAATTACGCCATCATCCATGGCATTTGTAAGTACTGCGGGGCAGTTGTCGACGGGGTGGGGCTGTAGGGCAGGGGCGGAGGATAATGGCGTTCATAGGGTTTGTTGCGTTTCTTGGGTTCGTTGGGTTGAAGAAACAGCGGTGTGTTGAAAGATGAGTACCGTTTGCCGGGAACAACTCAATAAACACTACTAACACAAGAAACACAATAAACAAGCATGCAGGGTCCAAGGGTTGCTGAAGGCAATCAGCGAAAGGCGCCTAACAGTCTACAGCCTAAACCCCTAAAAGGCTAAAATAATTACTGCTCGGAAAAATATTTGACGGCGCCCGGATGTAATTTGACACCTGTGTCAGGCTTATCTGATGAACTTACCGCCAATGACCCCAGGGCAGGGTGGGCGCTCTTCAGATATTTCCGGCTACGATATAGTGCATCGATGATCTTGTAAACCGTTTCTTCATCGAGGTCTGTGGACGAGACCAGCATCATCCTCGTTCCGAAGGTTGTAACCGATTCCGGATGAGTTGGATAGATGCCGGCAGTGATGTTCATGCTCGAAAAGGCGTGATGGCCGGTTATCATTTTCTGAATGTCGTCGTCATCCATATTTACCATATCGGCCTCGCATAGCTTGAACAGCTGTTGCAGCTCCGAATTGGGGTGTACGCCGATGTGAACCATGGCCTGTATATCGCCGTGACAGAATGCCATGGTGTCCTGGGAATGAGAGGCCGGGAGTTCCTGGAACAGTCTGAAATCTTTTTTGGACCAGTTTTTGGCTTTCAGGATGTTACCAACAGCCAGGGACTGGGAGGATCCCGGTGATCCGACATTGATCCTTTTATGCTTCAACCCCGCCAGGGAGGTGATTTTTGCATCCTTGCGAACCACCAGCGTGACCGGGACATCATAAAGGGGCATGAGGCTTCGAAGGTTGTCGTAGCTGATGTCCAGATACTCGAATTTTTCAGTCTTGTTGACTGCATCGTAAAGCATGTGTGAGTCCACCAGGCCGATATCCAGGGAGCCACCCTGGAGGTTGGTTAGATTATATACGTCGTCAGGCGTCGGCACTGTTTGGCAGTTTATATCACTTGTGTGACTGTTAATCACCCGACAGATTACCCGGCCGGTAAAGTGAGAGAAAGTACCGGGCTCTCCCGTGCCTAGAAGGATATCGAAAGCATTGGCGGAAAAAGGGAATATACATGCCCCGACAATTAAAAACAGGCAAATAATCGGCACTCGCCTGAAAAACGAAGGCATGTGGGAATACGGCGTGGATTTTTTGGCAATCATGCTTTCCTCCTCGAGATATGCAACTGATAAATTACCAGACTGACCCGGTCGAGGTAGCGCTGAACCGATGGTGATGTCCTTTCGGTCCGTCGGCACCGCTATGATAGTACATTCCGCAACCGTAACACGGAACAGTTCGCGTTATCAGAGACGCGCTGGGAGCAGGAGCCGCTAAACACTTCATTAATTTCACGGCGGTGATTGTGGTAGCAGACGATCAGGTCTGCCTCCCAGTTGTCTGCGGCTTTGATGATCTCTTCCCAGTTTTTTCCGGTTCTTACCCGATATGTTACGGTTTTATCACAATTTGCCCTGATAAATTTTTCCAGGGATTCCTTAAACCGTTTTTTCGCTTGTTCACGTATCTCATCGGAGATATAGGACGCGACAATGGGCATGCCGAAGCCCGGCATTACACTAACCACCCGGATCTCGGCGTTGCTCAATCCGGCAATCGCAGCTGCTTTTTGATATACAGCTACCGCCGTTTTGGGATAATCAACATCGATGGGGACAAGAATTTTTTTAAACATAACCTGCTCCAGAAAGTAGAGTTAAACATCTTTTGTAGATGGAATAATGGAACGATGGAATCTTGGTTCCAAAGGATGCTTTTACTTTTTAATTCCCTCTCGAATCAGCCAAACTACCATTTTAAAAAACCATCATTCCAATGTTCCGCCATTCCAATGTTCCAATTGTGATCGAAGCGAACTAAGTTCATCCAATGATCATGCAGCGGCAACGGCTTCCAGTTTATTTTTGCGTCCCCGCTGCAGGAACCAGACCAGCAAATATAAAGCCAGGGCCGGAATGAACATAAGCTGTTTCGGCGGCCGTTTGGCGGGCATCTGAATGTTCAACACTTCCTGGTCAAAATCGATGCCGGCTTTTTCCGCCGGGCTGGAAAAGACAACATTTTCAATCAGTATCTTGCCTTCTTCATTACGCGTTTCAAGTCCGATGGCAGCCAATCTTTCGCTAGCGGTCTTTTCGTCACCCACGGGCAGCATCACCGTCTTGGTGAATTCACTCCCGTTCATCTTTTCGCCTTTGATCATGACCCTCAATAAGGCGCCGGGGTCCATGGCTTCCACCACCTGTTCAAGCTTGGCGGCCGGCTCTTGTATAAGCGGCGGGAAAAATTTGTCCCACACGAATCCGGGGCGAAACAGGATAAAGGCTACGAGTATCAGTGCCGCCGTTTCCCAGATGCGACTTTTGGTGAGGAAGTACCCCTGGGTGCCCGCGGCAAATGCCAGCATGGCGGCCACAGCAGCCACAATAACGATGACCAGTTGGAACCAGTTGGCCACGCCGATCATCAATAACTGGGTATTGAAAATAAACATAAACGGCAACACCGCCGTACGGATATCATAGGTAAATCCCTGGATACCGGTTCGGATGGGATCCCCGCCGGATATACCCGCCGCGGCAAAGGCCGCCAGCCCTACCGGTGGGGTATCATCAGCCAGGATACCGAAGTAAAAAACAAACAGATGCACCGCGATGAGCGGCACAATCAAGCCGTTTTGCGCGCCCAGGTCGACAATCACCGGTGCCATCAGGGTCGAGACCACGATGTAGTTGGCCGTGGTGGGTAGCCCCATTCCTAAAATCAGGCTGATAACGGCGGTAAAAAACAGGATCAGCATCAGGTTCCCGCCGGAGATGAACTCGACGAATTCGGTCATGACCAACCCGATACCGGTCAGTGTCACGGTACCGACGACGATACCGGCTGCGGAAGTGGCCACACCGATACCGATCATATTGCGGGCGCCTGAAACCATGCCTGTGATCAGATTTTCAAATCCACGCTTGAAGGAGAACTCATCGCCCTTCATCTTGCGAAAAATACCTTTTAACGGCCGCTGGGTCAAAACGATACAGATCAGGAGCACCGTCGCCCAAAAAGCGGACAGTGCAGGGGAAAGCCGTTCCACCACCAGGCACCACATGAGCACCACGATGGGCAGCAGAAAATAAAGCCCGGACTGTGCCGTCTTCCCCAGCTCAGGCAGCTCATTGATCTCCTTGCTGGTATCGAGCTCCGGTACTTTGCAGGCCACATAAAGGAGCAAAAGGTAGGCGACAGACAGCAGGACTGAGACCACGTAGATGGTCGCCCCGCCGGCTACGACTTTGATCCAGCCCAAACCATAGTAAGTGACACCGCCGATGATAATGAGAGACAAAATCGTCATGACAAATGAGAACAGTTTCTGGTTCAGGGTTTTGATCACCGGTTTTTTCATGCCCTTCAAACCCATTTTACATGCTTCAAGATGAACAATGTACACCAGGGCTATATAAGAGATGATAGCCGGCAAAAAGGCGTGCTTGATCACCTCCACATAGGTGATGCCGACATATTCGACCATCAGGAAAGCAGCGGCACCCATCACCGGCGGCATGAGCTGCCCATTGGTTGAGCAGGCCACTTCCACCGCTCCGGCTTTTTCCCGTGAAAAACCGACTTTTTTCATCAATGGAATCGTAAAAGTTCCGGTGGTGACCACGTTGGCGATGGATGATCCCGATACCAGGCCGGTTAACCCGGATGAGACCACTGCGGCTTTGGCGGGGCCACCCTTAAGATGGCCCAATCCGGCGAACGCAGTACGGATAAAGTAGTTGCCGGCTCCGGCCGATTCGAGCAGCGCACCGAACAGAACGAACATGAACACCATGCCGGTGGAAACCCCCAACGCTACACCAAAAACACCTTCGGTTCCCAACCAGTAGTGGGACATCCCCTTGGAAAGGCTGGCGCCCTTGTGCGCGATAACAGCAGGCATATAGGGGCCGAAGAAGGAATAGAGGATAAACACACCGGCGACCACCATCAAGGGCGGTCCCAGCGCCCGGCGCGTGGCCTCCAGCAGCAGAATCAACCCGATAACGGCGACAATCAGGTCCATCTGGATCGGAGCGCCCGGACGTTCGGACAGTCCTTCATAAAATATCAACAGATAGGCTGAGCAGAACGCCCCCACGAGTCCCACAATCCAGTCCTGAACGGGAATATAATCCCTGGGCGATGATTTCAATGTAGGATAGGCTGTAAAGGACAGAAAAATGGCAAAAGCCAGATGGATGGCCCGGGCTTCCGTTGAATTAAAAACCAAAAAATTAAAAATATACGGCAGAGGAGATGCATACCAGAGTTGAAACAACGTCCAGGTCAGTGGTACATAAAAGAGAATATTTTTCGGAATCGTGCCGGTTGGATTACGGGCCCCTGTATCCGACTCGGCAATCATCTCCTCAAGCTGTTCTTCGGATTTCAGGCTATCTGTTGATTCGCTCATTGCAATGATTCCTTTTTTTAGATATTGCGCTGAAGTCAGGGGCGACGATTAACCGTTCCCTGGCCTGATTTGATGGGCTATAATTCATCGGGATCGAAATCGCTATCGGGACCGGGATCGAATTCTGGGTGCCCGTAGGACTCGGTATCTTCTCGGACGCGATAACCTCTTCCACCCAAGCGGCTGAGCATTGCGGCGATGCGATCTAATTCAATCTTGCGTTCTTGACTTTCTTTGCCATCCAAAGCTTCTCCGATCATCAATACGTCCTGAATTGCGGCACACTCCAATGCTGATCCGCGCGCAATCTCGAAATACCGTCGTCGATCGGCCTCCGCCGTCTTGCCGTTTCCTTCGGCAATGTTTAGAGGTATAGATTGGCTTGCGCGGAGCCATTGGTCGCGGGCATGACGATGGATCCCACGGAGACTGTCGGCCTTTTTATATACCCATGCGACGTAGCCTATCGAGAGACGGTAGACGTCTAACTTTTCGTGTCCAAGTGTCATGCTGTTTCGATTTCGATAGCGATCCCGATTTCGATTTGGATCTCACCTAGCAATCTATATCGCCGCTGTCAAGATGTTGACAAAGTGCGCCGTTTAACGACGCACTTTATTCTAACCACTGATAATTACATCAGACCGGCTTCCTTATAGTATTTCACAGCGCCATCGTGCAGTGGTGCCGAAAGCCCATCCTTGATCATCTCTTCTTTTACCAGAACCTTGAATGCCGGATGAAGCTTTTTGAACTCGTCAAAATTCTCGAAAACCGCCTTGACCACATTGTAGATCACATTTTCGGGAACCTTTGCGGAGGACACAAACGTAGCGCCGACGCCGAAGGTCTTGGTATCTGCCGGGTTTCCACGGTACATACCACCGGGAACAGTGGCTGTTCGGTAGTAGTCGTTGTCTTTGACCAGCTTGTCGATTTCGGGGCCGGTGACGTTAACCAGCACGGAGTCGCAGGAAGTGGTGGCTTCTTTGATGGATCCACTGGGATGACCCACGGTAAATACGATGGCGTCGATCTTGTTGTCGCACAACGCACTGGACTGCTCGGCGGACTTCAGCTCGGAAGCCAGTTTGAAATCAGCCTTGGTCCAGCCTAGCGCTCCCATGACCACTTCCATGGTACCGCGTTGACCGGAACCGGGGTTGCCGATATTGACCCGTTTGCCCTTCAGGTCCTTAAAGTTCTTGATGCCGGAATCTTTACGGGCGACAACCGTGAATGGCTCGGGATGAACGGAGAATACGGCACGCAGGTCTTTGTTGGGTCCTTGTTTCTTGAACTTGCTGGTGCCGTTATAGGCATGGTACTGCCAGTCGGACTGGGCCACGCCCATGTCCAACTCGCCGGCGGCAATGGTATTCAAGTTATAGACGGAGCCGCCGGTGCTTTCCACCGTGCAGCGAATGCCGTGCACTTTTCGGGATTTATTTACCAGACGGCAGATGGCCCCGCCGGTGGGATAATAAACACCGGTTACGCCACCGGTGCCGATGGTGACAAATGTCTGCTCAGCTGCCTGTGCGGGCGGAGCTTCCATAAACAGAACAAATGCAAAGAGAAACGCAATGCTTAGAATAATGACTTTTTTCATCTTGACCTCCTTAAAACTTTAGGGTTTGAGTGGTTACGTTGCAGAGTATTTACCATGCTGGAATTGAAAGATAAGGATAGAGTTTATCGGCCTCCTTTCATTATCGATTCCTATGTCATAGGGGAAGAACGAATTAAAACGTGGCGAATATTCAATTATTAACAAAGCCAACTAACGAATGCAAGTCTTTATCCGGATTTCGCAATTGTGGCTTGCCAAACGGGTGCAGATAATGGAAAATAAACTCGTTACATGATTTTATTTAGTATCGAAAACCTGATCCTCTGAGCCAGGCCGGAAATAATTGGCTATTTCGATATTCGGATTTAGGATTTACTACGGCCGAATGTGTAAAATGATAAACCTTTACAGGGTATGAACAGTGCGGGGCAGTAATATCCATGAAACAGAGTGTTGATAACCCACTGGTCAGTGTTGTCATCCCCGCCTTTAACAGGGGCTGGTGTCTGGAAGAGGCGATTGATTCGGTTTTATCTCAGACATACGAGAGATATGAACTGATCGTCGTGGATGATGGGTCTACGGACGACACGGAAAAACGCCTGTCCAAATACGACAATATAACTGTGATTATCCAGCAAAACCGAGGTGTCAGTGCTGCCCGAAACAGGGGTATCGCTTCATCCAAAGGAGACTTGATTGCATTCCTCGATTCCGACGATCTCTGGCTGCCGGAAAAGCTTTCAACGCAGGTGAATTTTTTTATGAGACATTCGGAAGCCGAAATATGCCAGACCCAGGAGACCTGGATACGTAACGGCAAACGCATGAATCCCGGGCGTCGCCACGCCAAGACCTCAGGCTTGTTTTTTGAAAGATCCCTGGCGCTTTGTCTTGTAAGCCCTTCCGCCGTCATGATACGAAAACGATTGTTATCTACAGTGGGCTTTTTTGATGAAACCCTGCCGGCGTGTGAGGACTATGACTTGTGGCTCAGAATCAATGCAACCATTCCGATCTTTCTCATTGATGAACCCCTTATTATCAAACGGGGCGGGCACGCCGATCAACTCTCCTCCAATACCGGTTTGGACAAATATCGCATTCAATCGATCAAAAAACTGTTGGAGAGTGGCACCCTTTCCCATGATCAGCGAGAAGGGGCGGTATCTGTGTTGAAAAACAAGTGTCAAATATATGCCTCCGGATGCAAAAAACGTGGGAAGCTGGAAGAAATGGCGTACTACCATGGTCTGGCGGCGTCCGGTTCGTAATTTGCAATTAATTCTGATCTAAATCCGCTACCTCTGTTGGAGGATCCGGAAAGGTTCTGTCGATACGGTGAATATTATTACTCCAGCAGTTACATACTCTACGGTTGTCATTCCCGCGGAGGCGGGAATCCAGAAAGGCACTGGATATCCCTGGCTAACTACTTGCCGGGGTAGGCTTATCAAGCTTGTCCTCGGCTCGATCGGGGATCCAGCCCTTTTCGAGGAGGCTTCTTGAGCCCTCCCGCTTCGCGGGTGGAGGCTTAGAGGATTGGGAATAGAAAATAAAATGGGTTAAGGGGGTATGGATGGGAAATTTCAAGGAATACGAGCAATATGATGGCTTGGAGCTGGCCGAATTGGTCCGGAAAAGAGAGGTAACGCCTGAAGAATTGTGTGAAGTGGCCATCGAGAGGATTGAGGAGAGCAACCCCGAAATCAACGCTGTCGTTACACCCATGTTTGACAAGGCAAGGGCGGCAGCCAAAGCTATCAAGCCCGAGGGCCCTTTTGCCGGTGTTCCCTTTTTACTGAAGGACCTGATGGCGGCCTATGCGGGTGTGACGCTTAACAATGGTTGCAAGGGGCTTCGCAACTACGTACCGGCCTATGACAGCGAACTGGTGAAACGTTTCAAGATAGCGGGTGTCAATATATTGGGAAAGACCAACACCCCTGAATTCGGCTTGGTGGCCTACACAGAGCCGGAATTGCACGGGGCAACCCGCAACCCATGGAATACCGATCACACGCCAGGGGGTTCCAGCGGTGGATCGGCAGCAGCCGTGGCCAGCGGAATGGTGCCCTTGGCATCCGGTGGCGATGGCGGTGGGTCCATTCGCATCCCATCTTCCTGCTGCGGACTTTTCGGTTTGAAACCGACCCGCGGCAGGACCCCCACCGGACCGGATTATGGTGAGCTGTGGGAGGGGGCTGCCATCGAGCATGTCATCACACGGAGTGTGAGAGACAGTGCCGCCATGCTGGATGCCACATGTGCTCCAGACATTGGCGCACCCTATATTATCCAGCAGCCCGAGAGACCATACCTGGATGAAGTGGAACGGGAGCCGGGCAAATTGCGAATTGCTTTTAATTCACAATCACCTCTGGGAACGACCGTCCATCCGGATATTGTCAAGGCAACCCTGGAAACAGCCCTGATGCTTCAAAAGCTTGGGCATGACGTGGATGAGGATGTTCCGGAAGTCGACGGCCGGTCCCTGGCCATGAGCTATCTCTCCATGTACTTCGGAGAAGTGGCGGCAGACATCGATGAGCTTCAGGGCGTGTTGGACCGGAAGGTTTGCCAGGACGATGTAGAAACCGCCACATGGACGTTGGGCATGCTGGGGCGGGCAACATCGGCGTTTTCGTTTGTCAAGGCCATCCGCATGTGGGGCCGGGCATCCAGGAGTATGGCCCGGTTTCATGAAAAATATGATGTCTATCTGACACCTACCTTGGCCCATCCACCCATACGCGTGGGGGAACTGAAGTTGAAACCACTTGAAAAAGCCGCTTTAAGGATGGTGAATACGCTCGGCATGGGGAAACTCTTGAAACGAACCGGTATCGTGGAGAAACTTGCCATTGAAAATCTATCTAAGACGCCTTTTACGCAACTGGCTAACTTTACGGGCCAGCCGGCCATGTCTGTTCCCCTGCAATGGACATCGGATGGCCTGCCGTGCGGCATGCAGTTCATGGCACCCATGGGTGATGAAGCGACACTTTTTCGTCTGGCAAGACAGCTGGAAGAGGAAAAACCCTGGTTTGATAAGCGACCGGCGAGGAACGTATGAAGGTAGACGGCAAGCAAATGCGACCTATCTGGTTCGATGAAACCAGCCAAACGGTAAGGGTCATCGACCAGCGGCAGCTGCCCCACAGGTTGGTCATTGCAGAACTCACAACAGTGGATAAAGTGATTACCGCCATCCAGGCTATGTACGTCCGGGGCGCACCGCTCATCGGTGCCACGGGGGCATATGGTGTATACGTGGCTGCCTTGAACACATTGGTGTCTTCCGGCGACGAAGTATTTTTTCTGAAAGAATGCGACCGAATCAAATCAGCCAGACCCACGGCGGTCAATCTTGCATGGGCAGTCGACAAAGTTCTAACGGACGTATCGCAAAAAGAGGCGATTGCAGATAAAGTTGCTGCAGCCAAAGTTGCCGCCGCCCGCATCACGGAACAGGAAGCGGAAAACTGCCGCCAGATCGGTTTAGCAGGTCTGGGACTGGTAAAGTCTCACAGCGAGGCCAAAAACGGAAATACGGTTCACATCCTCACGCATTGCAATGCCGGCTGGTTGGCGTGCGTGGAATACGGTACGGCAACAGCTCCCATCTACGCAGCCTTTGATAAGGGGATCGATGTGCATGTCTGGGTTGATGAAACACGTCCATTGAACCAGGGCGCCAGGCTTACGGCATGGGAGCTGGGAAAACATGGCATAAAGCACACCATCGTGACGGACAACGCCGGTGGACATCTCATGCAGCACGGGATGGTGGACATGGTGATTGTGGGTACCGACCGAAACACCCGAACCGGGGATGTGGCCAACAAGATCGGAACCTATCTTAAGGCCCTGGCTGCCAGGGACAATGACATACCCTTTTACGTGGCCTTGCCGTCCAGCACCTTTGACTGGCAGGCATCCGACGGTTTAAAAGATATTCCCATCGAAGAAAGAGATCCGGACGAAGTCCGGTATGTCCAGGGAGATCACGCGGGGTCTCTCAGGAAAGTCCTGATTTCTCCCACCGACAGTCTCGCTGCCAACCCGGCATTCGATGTAACCCCGGCAAGACTCGTTACAGGACTCATAACGGAACGGGGTATCTGCAGGGCGGACGAGACGGATATATTGAGATTGTTTCCGGAATTTAAAAATGAAAACATGTAACGATTTCATTTTTAAATAATTGGGGCTGAACATCCCCAAACGCTAAAAATAAAACCGTTCATATTAGTCTTAGTTTTTGTAGCTTTTCAAAAATACCGGGTAATGGCCCTGGATTCCTGCCTTCGCAGGAATGACGATTCCGTTTGAGTGTTTGTCATTCCCGCGAAGGCGGGAATCCAGCAAGTCCTCCCAAATTATAATTTTCCTGAACTTATTGATAAGTTACTAACTCAACTTTCGGGGTTCAGCGAACGCGAAATGAATAATCCCCTGGCGCTTTGCGAACTCGCCGCAAGGACTCCTAACATCAGCGCTGGCCATATGATTTAGGTTTTGCTCATAGCTAAACGTTAACAACCGTATGGTTGTCCCATAACCTCAACATTCCATCATTCCATTATTCCAGGGAAGTCAAGCGGCGCAGCCGCGTCTAATAAAATCGCCGCGCGATTTTATTATTGCTTGACTTTTGTTGCTGCCTGTCCTTTAAATTCCGCCATGCTGACGGATTTGGAAAAACAGGTGATTGCATCGGTTCAGGGAGATTTGCCGGTGTCGTCGCACCCCTACAGTGAGATTGCTGCCAGGCTGGGTGTTTCGGAAGAGCTGGTGCTGCAGATTCTCAAAGACCTCTGTGACAGGGGCGTTATTCGAAGGTTTGGTGCCACCATCCGGCACCAGCGTTCCGGGTTCAAGGCCAATGCCATGGTAGCCTGGTGTGTGGATGAGGAACGTATCGAGGAAGTCGGAGAGTTTTTTGCCGCATTCACTGAAGTATCCCACTGTTATCGCCGAAACCCGGCAGACGACTGGCCGTATAATCTCTACACCATGGTGCATGCCAATGACGAGGCTGCCTGCCGATCGATTGCGCGCAGGATGTCGGAAAAAACCCATGTGACGGATTACACCCTTCTTTTCAGCCGCAAAGAGTTGAAAAAGACGTCTATGGAATACTTTGCTGAGGACAATAAGAGATAGGGTTTCAGGGTAACGGTGTTCATTGGGTTTGTTGAGTTTCTTGGGTTCATTGAGTTGATGAAAAATCGCTGTCTTGAAACCTGAATTCCGTTTGCCGTGGACAACTCAAAAAACACAACGAACACAATAAACCTTGTCTGAATTTGGGCCATCCATTTATTAATGAATAAACATTCAACTATCCTAAAATGATGTAGACTTGCGAAAAAACTATCCCCACCTCCTGCTTGTCAATCCATGGATTCATGATTTCGCAGCGTATGATTTTTGGGCCAAACCCATGGGCCTGCTGCAGCTGGCAGCCATTTTGCGGGCTCACGATGTCAGCATTTCCTACATAGACTGTCTGGACCGATTTCATCCCAGGTCCAAAGCGCCAGGTACACGGAAAAGACGTGGGCGCGGCGCCTACCTGAAAACCAGAATTCCCCGACCTACCGGACTGAAAGATGTGCCGCGGTACTTTTCACGGTACGGATTGCCCCTGGAATGGTTTCGGGAAGATTTGTCCAAGATACCGCAACCCGATGCCGTGATGGTGACGTCCCTGATGACCTACTGGTATCCCGGTGTCCAGGAGGCGATTCAGCAAATCAGGGAGATATTTCTAGACACGCCCATTCTGCTGGGAGGTATCTATGCCGGCCTCTGCCGGGAGCACGCATCGAAACAGAGCGGTGCCGATCTTGTGGTAACGGGGCCTGGCGAGGGCAGGGTGCTCGATCTTGTGGCGGATACTACGGGATTGACGTTGACATCCAGGTTCGATTCGGAGGACCTCGACACTTATCCCTATCCCGCCTTCGACCTTCAGCACTGGATTCCCTATGTGCCGATTCTCACCTCCAGGGGATGTCCGTTTGCATGTGCGTACTGTGCTTCCCACTATTTAAACCCAAAACGTATGCGACGAAGTCCTGGATCGGTCGTGGAGGAGATCCGGTACTGGCACCAGGCGCGCAGTGTGGTGGACTTTGCGTTCTACGACGATGCACTCCTGGTAAATGCCGAGAACCATATTGTTCCGATTCTGGAAGGTATCATGGACGCCGGCCTTCATGTTCGATTTCACACCCCCAATGCCCTGCATGTTCGGGAAGTCACTTCGGAGATTGCCCGGTTGATGTATGCCGCCGGGTTTGAAAGCATTCGCCTGGGTGTTGAAACAGCCGCATTCGAGGAGCGGGGCCACCTGGACAAAAAAATTACTGAAGGGGAATTTTTAAGATGTATTCAGGCGCTTAAAAGTGCAGGTTTCCATGAAAAACAGATCGGGGCATACATCCTCGTGGGGCTTCCGGGGCAATCGATTTCAGATGTTGTGGACACCATTATGGCGGTAAAGTCAGCGGGGGCGCTGCCCATCATGGCTTATTATACGCCTATCCCCCACACCGCTCTTTGGGAAGAAGCCGTTGCATCCTCGCGCTATGATTTGGCATCGGATCCCATATTTACAAACAATGCCATCTTACCGTGCCAGAAAGAGCCATTTGCGTGGGAGACGCTGAAACGGTTAAAGAAACTTATTGAAACCTAAAAGAGATGTTGTGCAATGATTTATGACGTTATCATCATTGGCGGAGGGATTGTCGGTATATCAACTGCCTGGCAACTGCAGAATCGTTTTCCCCATAAGCATATTATGGTACTGGAAAAAGAACCCCATCCAGCTATGCATCAGACAGGCCACAACAGCGGTGTAATCCACGCCGGGGTTTATTATCAGCCCGGCAGTTTGAAAGCGGATTTTTGTAAGCGCGGGGCAATCCAGACAATCTCTTTTTGTAAAGAGCATGATCTGCCGTATCAGCAATGTGGCAAGATTCTTGTAGCTACGAATCGCCTGGAATACGAACGCATGAAGGTGTTGGAGGCAAGGTGCATTCAAAATGGGATTGAAATCCGGCGATTATCAGGAGAAGAACTTGAAAAACGTGAGCCTGCTATTTCAGGCGTCGGTGCTTTGTTTGTACCTGCAACCGGTATCACTGATTATCGAAAAATCACCGAAAAATTAGCTGAGTTGTTGGTCGAACGTGGTGGTAAGGTTCGTTTCGGTGCAGAAGTCAAGGCTATCCACGAGCATAGGGATACAGTCGATATCCTTTCAGGAAGTCAAACCATTAAGAGCCGATATGTAATCGCATGCGGCGGATTGATGGCCGATCGGTTGGCCAGGATGATGCATATTGATATCGATTTTCGTATCATCCCGTTTCGGGGCGAGTACTACCAACTGCCGGCCAAACACAACAAGACCTTCCACCATTTGATTTATCCCATTCCAGATCCCGAAATGCCGTTTTTAGGTGTTCATCTTACCAGGATGGTCGATGGTTCGGTGACCGTCGGTCCCAACGCAGTTTTGGGATGGAAACGCGAAGGCTATGGCTGCTTGAATCTGGATTTGAAAGACAGTTTCGATATGCTGACCTTTCCTGGGTTCTGGAAGGTCATCGGGAAAAATCTTCTTTCCGGCATCGGTGAGTTCAAAGATTCTTTATACAAATCCGGTTACCTTGAACGGGTGCGAAAATACTGTCCCAGCCTTACAAAGTCCGACCTTCTGCCATATCCGGCCGGCATTCGGGCACAGGCTGTGAAAAAAGACGGCAGCCTGGTGCATGATTTCCTGTTCGCGCAGAGCAGTCGCTCATTGCATGTCTGCAATGCGCCCTCACCGGCAGCGACATCGGCAATGCCGATTGCTGACTATCTGTGCCAAAAAGTGGTGGACATCTTTGAACTTTAGACCATTCTGATCAAACGGAAACCCAGTCGATTGCTGCGACGGTCCGGTGAACTGAGGCTGCGTGATGCACACCGGCAGTACCAGCCCTCGCTTCCCCAGTCGCCTCCTCGCAAGGTTTTGGCCAATCCTGTTGACGGGCCTGAAGGAGCATTTGAGGGACTTTGAGAATAATATTTTCTATCAAACCAGTCCTGACACCATTCATGAACGTTTCCATGCATATCATAAAGTCCCCAGGCATTCGGATTTAATTGACCGACTGGATGGGTTTCACCCCCTGAATTATTTCTGTACCAGGCGTATTGGCTTAATATTTTAGTATCACTGCCAAAAGTATAAGAACTTTCTGAATCTGCCCTTGCTGCGTATTCCCATTCAGCTTCAGTTGGAAGACGATATTTATCGGTTTTTTCTTTCGTGTTCAGCTTTTGGATAAACACTTGCACATCATTCCATGAAATCCTTTCCACCGGTCTTATGTTGTCTATAAATTCACTTGGATTATGATTCATCATCTCAGACCACCGCGTTTGAGTGACCTCATATTTACCCATAAAAAACGCGTTACTGATTTTAACAATGTGTCGTGGGGTTTCATGATCCTCAGCCTGTTCAAGTCTTTTGTCCCCGCCCATTCTGAACGAACCCGATG
Organism: Deltaproteobacteria bacterium; assembly: GCA_003647375.1. Next base: position 11,267 of record QMMS01000006.1, on the reverse strand, counting down.
GAATCAAAATAAATTCCATTCCTATGCTGTTGATTATTGTATCCGGCATTTTCCCTGAACCATTTTAAAAATTAAAAACTTTTGCTTCAATCGCCATATCAATCAGATGAGGTCCGCCATCCAACAGCATATTACTGAAAAACTTTGTTTCATCCAATCCACGATTTTTGGCACAGGGGGTGCATATTCCTATGGCAACTTCGTTATCTACCAGGTAGTGCAAATAATCTGCTGGACAATCTCCTGTCTTTGTTTTTATGTTTAAATCTCTATCCTGATCTGCCCACATAACACCGCCATCGATGAAAAATAAATCTACATGATGTTCTTTTGAATGAGCGATTTTGGCGAATTGAAAACACCTGGTAGCCTTCTCATTGTCATCCTGACTTAATACAAACAAAAAATTGGTCATGATTTACCCCCTATCTTTATCATTAAAGTTAAACCTAAGATGAGCGTTTCAAATTTTAAGAATATGGGATTTAGAAATAATTTCAAAGGATATGATTCATTTGAATAAATGTACATTACGTATATCCTAAAGTCAAATTTTGGCCAGGACCTTTTATTAAGTATTCAATATTGACAATATATTTCAATTTCTATAGTTAGTGTCCGTCCAGAAATGAGGATTTTTACGTGAGGTCAAGGCGGACGACAGATTTAACCCGAAGTAATAGCGTGGTATAAGGATAACAGTAGGTTGTTAATGAAGCTAAGTCATTTTAACGCAATAGTAAGTCGACGGGTATTTTTAAAATCTTTATGCATTACCGGGATGGCAATTAATCTGCCCGGTATTTCATATGCCACTCTAAAAAAGGAGAAGCACAAAGCAAAACTTTTGCGTTTTTTCCATCCAGAGACCAAAGAAAGCTTGACAACCACCTTTTGGTTGGATGGTAATTACGTTAATAACGCACTTTCTGAAATAGATTATATCATGCGAGATCAATATACAGGCGAAATAAGACAGATTGATACAAAATTATTGGACCTTCTGCATACAATTTGCTTGGAACTTGGTACAGACGAGCCATTCCACATTTTATCAGGCTATCGAAGCCCCGAGACAAATGAGTTTTTAAGAAAGCAGGGCTTGCCAGTTTCTGTCCAAAGCTTTCATGAAAATGGTAAAGCAATTGATATTCGATTACCTATGATTGAGACTTCTTCATTGAGAAGGGCGGCTTACAGACTAAAAATGGGAGGTGTTGGATACTATCCTAAATTAAACTTTGTTCATGTTGATGTAGGGTCTATACGATATTGGAGAAACGCGTGAGGGGCGAACACACAGGTTCGCCCCTACCACGGATGATTTAATGGTTCAAAACGATAACCACAAATGGGAAATAATTATGAACAAAATTAATCTTCATGGAATATTCCCTCCGATAACAACACCTTTTGAAAACGGAAAAGTCGCATTTGACAAGTTGGGAGCCAATCTAGAAAAGTTGAGCAAGACAGGCATTACAGGAATCGTGGTGCTCGGATCCAACGGCGAGTATGTGTATTTGTCCGAAAAAGAAAAAAGAAACGTAATTGAAGCGGTTGTTCGGGCTGTTCCTGATAACATGCCGGTGATTGCCGGAACCGCCTGTGAAAGCGCCGCCGAAACCATCAGACTGACGTGCGATAGCGCTGAATTGGGTGCCTGTGCCGCTTTGCTGACGCCACCGCACTATTATGGCGGGAAGATGACCGATGAGGCTCTGGCCCGATTTTATTCAGTTGTTGCGGACAACATCCCAATACCGGCGTTACTGTACAATGTCCCTAAATTTACACATCTGAATCTAACGGCCGGACTGGTATCTCGATTATCAAAACATCCAAATATCGTGGGTATAAAAGACAGTTCGGGAAACGTGAATCTCCTGGGGCAATATTTGAATAATTCTGAATCGAACTTCAACGTGCTGGTGGGAACTGCCGGTGTATTATTCAGCGGCCTCGCATTGGGATGTGTCGGTGGCATCGTTGCCCTGGCGAATGTTGCGCCGGAAGCCTGCGTCAAAATTCATGCCTTGGTTAATCAAGGTAACTTTGAAGAGGCCAGGCGTCTACAGCTCCAGATGCTTCCAATGAACAATGCGGTTACGGTGACTTATGGCATCAATGGCTTGAAAGCCGCTATGGACATGCTGGATTATTTCGGTGGTGATCCACGGTTGCCGTTGTTGCCGGCAACTAAGAAAGAGAGGATAGAGGTCAGGGAATTACTCGTTCAAGCAGCGTTATTGACGCGGGAAATTGCGAATGAACACAAGTGATAACAAAGTAATGGCATTATCAGATGCCATATCACGATACGTTTCAGAGGGCTGCCACCTGTCTGTGGGTGGTTTCACGATAAATCGCAACCCAATGGCCGCTGTTTATGAGATTATTCGCCAGAAAATTAGGGGATTGCATGTATATGCACATTCTAATGGTCAGGGTGTTGACGAACTTGTGGGTGCAGGCTGTGTGGTAAAGTTGGAGATTGCCTACGCCGGCAGTGGGCGATTTGCGCCAACCTGCGTTCGGTTCAGAAAAGCCGTGGAAAATGGATCTCTTACGGTAGAAGACTATTCAAATTATCAGATGACCCTTCGATTTCTTGCAGGGGCTATGGGGATACCGTTTATGCCCACGCGATCTTCTCTCGGCACCAGCATCGTTGACAAATGGGGCTTTACAAAACCCATGCGAGAATCCGATCCAAAGCTTCCGGATAAAAAATTGATTGTTGTCGATAATCCTTTTGGCGGTTGGGGTGATGCTTCAAAGCTGGTTCTTGTTCCTGCAATTAATCCCGATGTTACAGTCATCCACGTCCAAAAAGCCGACCAACAGGGTACAAGCCGTATTGAAGGTTTGACGTTCGCTGATGTTGAGCAAGTCAAAGCCGCCCGAAAGGTGATCATTACCTGTGAAGAATTGGTGGAAACCGATAGACTCAGAGAAAAACCGGACCAAAACCAAATTCCTTTTTTTTGCGTGGATGCCGTTGTTCCGATACCCTTTGGGGCTTATCCAACAGCCTGTTTTCGACATTATGACTACGACCCCGTCTACCTAAATGACTATCGCAAAGCAGCACAGGATGATACCCGCTATGAAACCTATCTGGATGAATTCGTTTTGGGAGTTAATAATCAAGGTGAATTGTTAGATCATGTGGGTAAAGATCGGATTAAAAAAATTAAGGCTGATCCACGAACGGGTTATGCAGTCGGTCTTGATCGCAGGTGATCGCAGACCAAAGGAGAATAAATGGCAGAATACAGCCACAGGGAAATGATGGCGATTGCGGCCGCCCGCCAAATTGAAGATGGTGATCTTGTGTTTTGCGGAACCGGCATATCCATGCTGGCTGCCATGGCTGCCAAACATATCAGTGCCCCCAATAGTGCAATTTTTTTCGAAACAGGGGCAATTGATTCGAGGCTCGAAGAAGTGCCCCTGGCGGTCGCGGATTCACGTGTCATGTACGGGACCACCGTCAACGGTAGCCTGGCGGACGCTTTTGCAACCATGCAAAATCGGCATACCGGACAACGGGTAGTCGGTATTATGGGTGCGGCTCAGATTGACCGTTTCGGTAACCTGAACTCCACCGCTATTGGTGATTACCATATGCCGAAAGTCAGATTTTCAGGTAGTGGTGGTGCCTGTGATGTGGCGTCATTTGTGGGCCGGACAATTATCTTCATGCAGCACGAAAAAAGAAAGTTTGTCAGGCAGGTCGATTACCTGACAAGTCCCGGATGGCTTGATGGCCCGGGCCGGCGGGAAAAAATCGGTCTTCCTCGCGGTGGGCCTTCGGCAGTGATAACAAACATGGCTATTATGGGATTTGATGCCGACTCGAAAGAGATGTTTTTAAAAGGCTGTTTCCCAGGTATTTCACCACTGAAAATCCAGGCGCATATGGAATTTGAGGTGGATACATCTAAGGCCATTGACGTAGAGCCGCCCAGCAAAGATGAACTGCGAATTCTGAGAGAGGTATGCGATCCTCAGCGGTTGATTTTGGCCTAAAGTGAGCGTTTCAAATTTTAAGAATATTAGACCTGAACTGAGCGATTTTTATCTCGATCTGCACCAATCTCTTGCGGATCAAAGGTTCTCAAAAAGCCTCGACAGATCCACTGGTATGCCTACGTTTTTTGCGAACCCTCCTCCATCAAGACCTCGGCACATCTCTTCGGGAAAAATCGCTCAGCTCAGCTCAGGTTAGATTTAGAAATATTTTCAGAGGATTTGATCCGTTTAGGTTTCGGCGTGTAGAATTTTTGAAGCAGAATGACTACCATCAGAGCAGCTAGGCCGACAACATCCGCCCAGTACTCCGGCCAGAATAATCCTGCTGCAGCAATCCAGAAGAGAATCGTTTCCGGCCAGGTAGCGCGCCGGAGAAAGTAGCGCTCAATCCCGGAGGCAAAAGCCACCAGCCCCAGCGTAGTGACGACCATGGTCAGTCCCACTTCCCAGTGGAGCAAATCATAGTTTTCGCCCATACCCAGCAATGGGCGATATGCCATGATAATCGGTATAATGTAGAGCCCCTTGGCAAGTTTCCATGAGGTGAACGCCGTTTGCATGGGATTTGCCCCCGCTATGCCGGCGCCGGCGAAGCTGGCGAGGCTTACCGGCGGGGTGACGTTGGCATCTTGTGAATACCAGAATACGATCATGTGGGCGACCATTATGGGTACGCCCATGTCCAGGAGGGCGGGACCGGCCAGAGTGGCCAGAACGATATAACTGGCTGTGACCGGCAGGCCCATACCCAGTACCAGAGAAGCCCCGCCGATTAACAAAATAGCCAGAGCTTTTATACCAAAACTCAGATCCAGTACCAAACTTGAGAATTTGAGCCCCATACCCGTGAGCGTAACCATACCGACGATGATACCTGCTGCTGCGCAGGCCACAGATACCATCACGGCACTTTTAGCACCTTTTTCGAGCGCACCGACCACTGTTTTGAATTCCCGGACGCAGAACTGTGTTAATGTTTCGCGGTTTGATCCGCCTGCCGGCGGATGTACGGTGTTTAGAGCCCAACGAACGGCGTTCGCAACCAGACTGGCGAGCAGGGTGCTCATTACGGCAACGAAACCCGCCATCATGGGCGAGTAGTTGGAGACCAGGACATAAATCAGGATAATCACCGGTATGATAAAGTGCAGACCTTCTTTAATCACATTCCAGACCCGAGGCAGGTTTTCTTTTGGCTGTCCCTCCAGACCATTTTTTTTGGCTTCATAGTGAACAAAAAAAAGCACCGTCAAGTAGTACATGATGGCCGGTATCAGAGCCACTTTAATGATCGTGAGGTAGCTGGTGTTGGTAAACTCGGCCATTAGAAAAGCGCCGGCGCCCATAATGGGAGGCATGAGCTGTCCGCCGGTGGAGGCCGCCGCTTCGATAGCACCGGCAACATGGGGACGGTAGCCCACCTTTTTCATCATGGGGATGGTAAATGAGCCTGTGGCAACAACGTTTCCGACGGCCGATCCTGAGATTGAACCCATAAAGCCGGATGCTATCACGGAGGTTTTTGCCGGACCGCCCGAGAAGCGTCCGGTAAGAGCGTAAGCCAGATCGATGAAGAAGTTACCCCCGCCGGTGTATTCCAGAAAGGCCCCGAAAAGTACAAAAACAAAAACGAAGGTAGCGGCCACGCCTATGGGCAGCCCGAAAATACCTTCAGTGGTTAGCCATAAGGTGGTGGTAATTCGCTCGATGCTGTAGCCCTTGTGAATGATCAAGTCCGGCATGTAAGGTCCGAAATAGGCATATAGTATGCCCGTTAGGCAAATGCCGGTCATAATCATCCCGATTACGCGCCTGCAAGCCTCGAGCACCAGAAGGGTTCCGATGATGCTCACGACGATATCGCTGGAAAGCCAGTCGCCCTGGCGTTCAAATATGACGGTGAGGTTACTGCAGATGTAATAGGTACAGTACACAGCTGCTATCGCCAGGGACCAGTCCAGAATTACCCAGAAATTCAGTTTGTCTTTACGGGCATTTTTAAAAGGGGGATGGAGCAGGAACGTGAGGCTCAAGATGGCACCAAGATGGATGGATCGCTGTACCAAAGCCGTCAGGGCCGCTATACCAGCCGTGTAGAGCTGGTATAGGCTTAAGCCGACAGCGATAAGCATCACCACACGAGCCGTTGCCGTAACCAGGCTTTGGTTGCGGTCTTTTGGCAGGTTTCCAGTTTGGCTGCTTTTCTTCTCATGGATATCATGTTCAGGCATTTCTAAATCCCATATTCTTAAAATTTGAAACGCTCATCTTGAGTTAGTGTCCGTCCAGAAATGAGGATTTTTTCGTGAGATCAAGGCGGACGACAGATTTAACCCGGAGTAATAGCGTGCTATTTTGAGGAGTTAAATCATGGCGTCCAACGCTGATATCGCGGAAAAAGACCTTTTGTGGATAGGCACTAGTTAAATATCCAGCTTTGGTGTGGCAGGATCCGGATAAAGTTGACGCATCAGCCGATATAGCAGGCTCACCGGCTGAGCCGAAAACTGTACTGCCACGTGTGCTGCCGTCTCGGAAAGATTGGTCCGTGTACCCCGCCAGATAACGGTATGATTGACACCGGGGCTTCCAATCCGCAGAATAAAATTGCCGGTCGGCATGTGCATATTTTCTATCACTTCAAAGGGTTCACGATGTACCATTCGCCCCACACCGGGCATGCGACCCATTCCGGCACCAAACTTTAAATAACGTTCTTCTTCGATGTAAATCCGCCCGTCTTTATCGAGGCTGTGTGTTTCCCAGATCGGGGCGTTTTCCACCGAGTGATAGTAGTGTATCGTAAAGTGCTCACCTGGTTGTAATGGCAGGACCAGCAAGGGGGGGCCGCCTTTTATTGGAGCGAGTATTAGCTCAAGGCCGCCTGGCGTTACCCCTAGTACGATCACCAACAGAATGAGCAGACCGGCCGCTGCTGAAATAATTATGCGAACCAGCCTGCTCAATGTTTTACCTTCATGGCATCAATTTCGCTGGTACTGCAATACCCAATTCCTTCAGGTATTTGATGGTGCCCGGGTGCAGCGGAATCGGCGAGTACTTAACTGCATTTTCAGGCGTCGTGTATGCTGCAGAAGGATGAATTTTCAGCAGGTAATCATTTTTCTCATAAAGGGCTTTGGCCAGGCTGTAAACCATGTCCGTATCCAGGGAAGCCTGGCAGATCATGACGTTCCACACACCGATGGTGGCCACTGATTTATCCATGCCGCGATAAACACCTCCTGAAAGCTCGACAGATGAGTATTTTGAATTGGCGGCCAGAATTTTCTGGGTCTGCTCAGGCGTAAAGGCAATAACGTGAATATCGTGGGTGGTGGACAGGTCCAGAATGGAACTGGTGCCGGGCCCCACTGACCAGACGCCGACTTCGATGGTTCCGTCTCTGAGTGCATTGGCACTTTCAGTAAATGATAAGCGGCTGTCCTTAAAGGAATCCAGCGGAATATCCAGGGCCTTGAATACGGCTTCTGCCATGAAGTTAGTGCCGCTTCCCGGGCTGCCGCTGCTGATATTACGACCCTTGATCTGCTCTATGTTTGTGATGCCGCTCTTTTTCAGGGCAACTACCTGGAGCAGGTTCGGGTACATGATTGCCATGGAAAGAATGTCGTGCTTCTTACCTTTGAATTTGCCCGTGCCGTTCAAACCGGCATCGGCAACATCTCCCATGACTTCCCCAATCACGGTTTCCCCCTTGTGGGCCAGCTTAACATTCTCCACGCTGGCGCCGGTGACTTCTGCAACGGCTCTAATACCGGGCACGTATTTTGACCAGATTTCAGCCACACCACCGCCATAGGGATAATAGATGCCGCCGGTACCGCCGGTACCGATACTGATAAAAGTGGTTTTCGCAGTAGCGGGACCAACAAAAATCAAGATCAGACAGAGAGACAAAAGTATACTGATTCTTTTCATATTAACCTCCAATCGATTGAATGCATGGATCATCATTGATGATAATTAAAAAAAACCGATCTTTCAGGAATATCTATTTTATGGTGTGACCGTGCTGATTTTTAGAAGAATTTCTCCAGGTAAACCAATCATTCCATTGACCGGGTATTCAAAGGATGCGGTTTGGCCGGGTTCTACAAGACCGCCTTTGGTCTTTCGCGGTATGAGGCCGCCTACAGCTTTACCATTATCCAAAAAGATATGTACTCTGAATCGCTGGGGCTTGTTACTGACGTTCTTAAGAGCCACATTGAAGTGCAAAACTTCAGCGCCTTCGAACTTTTTAAAGGTACATGAAAAATCAGTCAACGCTGCCTCTGATGCAATCAATTTGTCTATATTCCTCTCGGCAATACAAGGGGGCACGCCTCCAGCAAGGGCATACCCTGAAATGAAGATACCCATAATTATCCAGATGAACACTGCTAACGGTAATACTCTGTTAAATCGTTTCATTTTTTTACCCTCCTGTATTTAATTAAAAGGAAAGATTTCAAGAAATAACACTGAATGAGCAAAAGTCGGTATGGGAACACTTTGACCTGAATTGAGCGATTTTTATCTCGATCTGAACCAATCTCTTGCGGATCAAGGGTTTGCAAAAAGCCTCGACAGATCCACGGGTATGCCTACGTTTTTTGCGAACCCTCCTCCATCAAGATCTTGGCACATCTCTTCGGGAAAAATCGCTCAGTTCAGGTTTAAATATACATAACATTTATTGAAAAACAAGAAAAGCCTACTATTGTACGTTAAAAAGATGAACATCCAACTCGCCAGTGGCGAGTTGGATGTTCGATGTTCATTCGGTTTCCAGCATTAAAACAATTTAGCACTTTACGAAATTCTAACTTCTGATTTCCGTCTCCTGACTTCTGACCTTTTGGCCCCCAAACCGTGGCTTGAAATAGTACTTGACATATGTGTATAGCAGCTATACACTATGTGCCATGAAAGAATCCAACATCCATATCATCACGGAACAGTTTTACCAGCTCGCCAAACTTGCCAACAAGCTGGAAAAGACGCCTAGACGGTTCGGGACGGATGAACCCCTCACCGGTACGGAGATCCATTTACTTGAACTCATCGGGGACAATGATGAGTGCTTGAGTGTCACCGACCTGTCCAGGCTGTTGGGCATTACAAAAGGTGCGGTATCTCAGAACTTAAAAAGAGTTGAAAATAAAGGACTTATCTTCAAAGAAGAAGATCCTGAAAACCTATCGAGGTTGATAGTGAGGCTGACATTCAAGGGCAAGACAGCCTATTTTGCACACAAACACTGGCACGAAACCATGGATGGTGGTTTCAAGGAATATTTCTTGGGATTGAATCAGGACAAACTCGATTTCCTGATAGAATTTATGAATAAGGTAGATAATTTTATGAAGAAAGCCATGCAATAAAATAATAGGTCTATAGGAGTATAGTACCTGTACACCATGGGAGGAAATAATTATGTCAAGCAACAGCATCACAAAACCACAACCCCATGTCTGTCCCCATCAAATTGCTTTTTTCCTGGACAACTGGATCCGGCGTTTGATTCAACCCCCCGTGAAAATTGTCGGGCCATACATCCAGGAGGGGAACACGGTCATCGACATGGGATGCGGCCCTGGATACTTCACCATCGACATGGCCAAAATGGTTGGGTCAAAGGGGAGGGTGATTGCCGTGGATATCCAGTCAAAAATGCTTGAACGCGTTCGGAAAAAGGCGAAAAAGCACGGGGTAGCCAACAGAATCGACTTTCATACGGCAGGTATCGATCATATTGGACTGAATCAAGAAGCAGATTTAATTTTGGCATTTTACATGATCCATGAGGTGCCGGACATGAAACATACGCTGGGGGAGTTGAAAAACCTACTCAAAGACGGTGGAAGGATTCTTACTGTGGAGCCTAAAATGCATGTCAGTCAGCCCGCGTTTGAAAAAATGATTCAAATTGCCGAAAGTCTTGGAATGAAAGTCGTGGAATTTCCAAAGAGAGCCGGCGGGCGTAGTGTCGTGTGGTCCACGTAAAATATGTTACCCTTTTGTATGTTTTGTAAACAACGTTATGAAATGTTCGGGTTAACGTATAATAGACACACCAATCCGAATGGCTTTCGTGCGATCGTCATAGTGGAGCAGGCTTTCCGCCAGAGTGTTGACGTACTGGACATGCAGGTACAGACCTGAAATCCCGGCAGATATTCGATTCAGTGGATAGGTGGCATTGATCGTTACCGACCCCCCTTTCTTGGCCCAGCCAAGATTTGAGCTCACCACCAGGCTGTCGGCCAGGCCGCATTTCAACTCGAGATCAAAATAACCCCGATAATCCGGCAGATCATCATTGGAATCTTCGTTGTTGTCCACATAAATCCACGCCTTAGGGGATAGCATGAAACCCAAAGTTGTTTTTTTATTGTAGGAAATAAAAATGGGGTTGGCATAGAGAAAATTGGTGTTGCGTGAATCACCGCTTCCCTGACCATTTGATTCGTGCTTTATGCCGGTTTGAAAGAACAAGCCGCTTGTACGCGACAATCCGGTATCGATATTCGATGAAATGTAGAACAGTTCGGGTTTATAGCTTGTATCTTCAAAGGGCATGGAAGAGGATTCCAGATCCCAGTAGGATGTCTGGGTATAGGCAAAATGAAACCCATCCATAAACCGGTAGCGTTCAGCCAGGAATGATTCCGGGTTGACCAGCCGGTACTTGAAACTGAACTGGAATTTGCTTTCTTCCGGATCGGCCCCTACCAGGAAATATATGGGCTTATAAGCCGAGACATGGTCCAGGAATGGCTGATAAAGGGTAAACATTGAATCGAAACTGAGGTAGTGCGGTGAAAGTTCATCTTCACGATCGAAATCGTCTGCTGCTTTGGAGGTTTCCGATTTCACGGTCGACCCAGGGGGTGATTCGACTGCGTCTGCAAAGGAAACCACTCCCTGAAACAGGATGAACAATATGATAAAAAGTCTCATAAAGTATTTGATGACACTGGATTTCCGCTTTTGCGAGTATATCGCAAAAAGACAAAGAAAACTTTTTGAAACCGTCATTCGATCTTATGATTATTAACAGAATTTATAATTTTTTTAAATACCGAAAAGATACTCAGGTTATAGAAATTGATTACAGACGTATTAATATGTATAGTAATCAGGATTTTTTTACCCCAAGGTTGCAGGGAGCTAATTGGGTTCGAAGAATAAACCAACTTAACCCCATGAAGGGAGCGTTT
>QMMS01000005.1 GCA_003647375.1 Deltaproteobacteria bacterium | reverse complement strand
CTTGACTTCGGCTGAGCTCAGTCGATGCCCACCCTCAGACGCCTTGACTCTGAAGCCCTCCGGTTTTTGCAACACTGGGGTAAACTTATGTGATTTATTATGAATGCGTCAATATAGAATTTCGGCATTACGGTCTCTTGGGAGCGAGTTTTTCACGTTCGCACAGGGATTATCCATCCGCGATACCACCAACCTTCTTTTAGGTTATAGTCCCGTAGAATTTATATCGCTTCGCTCACAATTGTGGAATTTCCGAGATGTTTATACCAAAAAGCTTGACAGGCACCGAATCATGAATTATCTATACCTCATAAATCAAGGCAACGAACCCGCCTTTTGGAAAAACACCTGCAAGGTTTAAATATCACGAAGCATTCGAATTTTCCTCGACACGACTAGCAGACTCTAAGCCGTCTGCAATTCAGTTTTTTTACATTGCTGATATCGATCGGTTCTGCAAATTCAGATGCCGACGCGGGGGCTCAATATATGGGTGAAGTATTTGGCAAAAGATGCTGATAAATATCCGGAGGGAAACTGTCACAGATAGCCATATTAATCAAAGAGGTAGATAGATCATGAATATCGTTGAACTAAAAGAAAAAAAAATCAGTCAACTTACCAAGATGGCTAAGGATTTCAAGATCGAACAGGCTGCCGGCATGCGCAAACAGGAGCTTATTTTTGCCCTGCTACAAGCCCAAATAGAGAAAGATGGGCTGATATTTGGGGAAGGCACATTGGAAATTCTGCCGGATGGTTTCGGATTTCTACGGGCACCCAACTACAACTACCTGCCGGGTCCGGATGACATCTACGTGTCTCCATCGCAGATTCGACGGTTTAACTTGCGTACCGGTGACACCGTCTCGGGTCAGATTCGTCAACCAAAAGAATCCGAGCGATATTTTGCGCTTCTGAAAGTTGAGGCCGTCAACTATGAAGACCCGGAAGTTGCCCGGGACAAAATTCTTTTTGATAACTTGACGCCGCTATATCCGGAAAAAAAGGTGAATCTTGAATCGGAAAAGGACAACTATTCGACACGTATTATGGATCTCATGACGCCCATCGGGTTTGGTCAGAGGGGGTTGATCGTATCGCCACCCAGGACGGGCAAGACCATGTTGCTGCAGTTTATTGCCAACAGTATTGTGGCCAGTCATAAGGATGTCGAGCTATTTGTACTGTTGATCGATGAGCGACCTGAAGAGGTTACCGATATGGAAAGATCGGTCAGAGGCGAGGTGATCAGTTCCACCTTCGACGAACCTGCTGAAAGACATGTTCAGGTGGCCGAAATGGTGATTGAAAAAGCCAAGAGACTTGTAGAGCACAAAAAGAATGTCATTATCCTACTGGACAGTATTACGCGATTGGCCAGAGCATACAACTCCGTCATGCCACCCAGCGGCAAGATACTCTCGGGTGGCGTGGACTCCAATGCCCTTCAACGTCCAAAGAGATTTTTTGGCGCGGCACGAAACATCGAGGAGGGCGGTAGCCTCACCATCATCGCAACTGCACTCGTCGATACCGGTAGTCGTATGGATGAGGTTATTTTTGAAGAATTTAAAGGCACCGGCAACATGGAACTACAGCTGGACAGGAGACTCTCGGATAAACGACTCTTTCCGGCCATCGATATCAATAAATCAGGAACCCGAAAAGAAGAACTGTTGCTTGATGAAAAGACCTTAAACCGCGTATGGATACTAAGAAAATTACTTTCTTCCTTAAATCCGGTGGACTCACTCGAATTTTTACTTGAAAAAATGACCGGAACAAAGGATAATAAAACATTTCTGGAATCTATGAACGCATAACAGGGGGTTAAAATTTAATGAAAGCGGACATTCATCCGAAGTATACGGAAACAAACATCAAATGTGCATGTGGTAACATCTTGGAGGTTGGTTCGACCAAAGAGAATATCAGCGTTGAGATTTGCTCGAAATGTCACCCTTTTTTCACCGGGAAACAAAAGCTCATCGATACGGCCGGCCGTATTGAAAGATTTCGCAGGAAATACGAGAAATTTCAAAAAAAAGTGGAAAACTGAACCACAATATCAAGACGTGACCCAAATTCAAAAGCACGAAACCAAACGTTTTCGTGCTTTCGTGTTTAACGCTCACTGATTCGTGAAACTTCCGGGTTAAGAGGTATGCGGAACCAATTGGACCCAATAGCCACGATGGGTATAGCAGGCAAACATGTTTGACAAACTTATCGGCATTGAAAAACGATATCATGAACTCGAAGGACTTCTGAGCGATCCAAAAGTAATTCAGGATTATGAGCTATATCAGAAGTATGCCCGCGAGCATTCAGACCTCAACAAAATTGTTATCGTATTTAAAGACTATCAGGCGGTTGCTGGTGGAATCGACGAGAGCCTGGAGCTTCTCAAGGACGATGACCCGGAAATCAACAAGCTGGCGCGGGATGAGATCGACCGTTTGAACGAAAAAAAGGAGTCCCTGGAGGCAGAACTCAAAAAGCTTCTGATTCCCAAGGATCCTCTGGACGGTAAGAATGTTATCCTCGAAATCAGAGCCGGTACCGGGGGAGAGGAGGCCGGGCTTTTTGCCAATGATCTTTTTAAAATGTACCAGCGGTTCGCCGAGATCGCGAATTGGAAGGTGGAGATTCTCAACCACCATGCTACGGGTGTCGGTGGTCTGAAAGAGGTTATCGCGATGGTTCACGGCAAGAATGCCTACAGCCGTCTCAAATACGAGAGCGGGACCCACCGTGTTCAACGGGTCCCAGCGACGGAAACCCAGGGCCGCATACATACCTCCGCTGTTACCGTGGCTGTTTTGCCTGAGGCGGAAGAGGTGGATATCGACATCGATCCAAACGATATCAAGGTTGATGTTTACCGGGCTACAGGTCCGGGAGGACAGTCCGTCAACACAACGGATTCTGCCGTGCGCCTCACCTATCTCCCCACCGGTCTCGTGGTAACCTGCCAGGATGAAAAATCACAGCACAAGAACAAAGCTAAGGCAATGAAGGTCCTGAGTGCACGCCTGCTTGACGCCATGATACAGGAACAGAACGAAAAGCGTTCCGAAGAGCGCAAGAGCCAGGTTGGCAGTGGTGACAGGAGCGAGCGGATCCGAACCTACAACTTTCCCCAGGGAAGGGTAACGGATCATCGCATCGGCCTCACCCTATACAAACTGGACAGCGTTCTGCAGGGCAATATTACCGAAATAGTGGATGAACTGACAACCTATTACCAGGCCCAGGCATTGAAGAATGAACATTCAGGCGACACACAGGGACACTCCTTGGACCATTCTTAAGCTGCTCAATTGGGCGGCATCCTATTTTAAATCACACGATATCGACAATCCCAAATCCACTGCTGAAATATTGTTGTCTCATGCGCTGCAACTGCAACGGATTGATCTTTATCTACAATATGATCGCCCCTTGAACAGGGATGAGCTCTCGGCATTCAAACAATTGGTTCAACGTCGGCGAAATAGAGAACCCGTAGCTTATATTGTGGGTAACAAGGAGTTCTGGTCGCTGCCTTTGGCGGTTACACAGGATGTCCTGATTCCCAGACCCGATACAGAATGCCTGGTGGAAACGGCTTTGGGCATTCTGGAGCACGAACCCGTTGGTTTGCCTCTTCGAATTCTCGATCTGGGAACCGGCTCCGGCGCTATTATTCTTTCCATTGCTTCCCAGTGTCAAGGCCCTGTCTATTTTGCTTCTGATATTTCCGAAAAGGCAACAGTTCTTGCCAAAGCCAATGCTATGGAAAATGGATTGACCCATATTCACTTTTTTACAGGGGATTGGTTGGTGCCGTTGCGGACATCGGCCAAGCCATTTGATCTGATCGTGTCGAATCCGCCGTATATCCCCAGTGGTGAGATTCCCAGTCTGCAGGCTGAAATTTGCCGTTACGAACCCTTGTTGGCGCTTGATGCGGGTGCCGATGGTCTGGTGTGCCTGCGTCATCTTGTTCAAAATGTGTGGCCATACCTGAAACCGGGCGGTCACCTGATCATGGAGATCGGATACAACCAGAAAAACGATGTGACAGCACTTGCCATGGCTGCCGGGCGATACGAGGCCATATCCGTTCGCAAGGATTACGGCGGAAATGATCGGGTGATTTGTATGAGGAGAAACTAAGGGCTCGAGGGTTCGAGGGGGATACAAGGGTTCGAGGGTAGCTGACAGCTATAAGCGGACAGCGGCGTTCCAGCTTCCAAGCATCCTATCTGCCAGCATACAAGGATCCGAGGGGAAAATCTGAGGGTTCGAGGGTCCAAGGGGGATACAAGGGTTCGAGGGGAAAAAACAAGGGTTCGAGGGGTGGAGGGTCTGAGGGGAAAACTAAGGGTTCGAGGGTAAAAATAACAAGGCTTAAAGGTTCTGATGGGTGGAGGAGTAGACCAAGGTTCCAGGATCCGAGGTTCCAAGGGTTCGAGGGGGGCTGAAAGCTATCAGCTGTCGGCAGCAATAAATGACGCGCGAAGCGCTAATAACGTCCGAAGGACTAATATCGCACGAAGTGTAAATGACGCTCGAAAGGGCAAAAAAAAGAGTTGTATTCCACAAATGAATTTGCTACAAATCACTGTTTAATAACACCATACAAATACCACACGCTTTTGGACCTGTTTCCCGGTGCTTCAGGTGGAAATTTTTCCATTAAAGTCGGAAACAGGGAGGATAAAAGCGAAGGGAAAACCAAGAGAAAAGGAGAAAGACATGGCGTACATTACGATGAAGGAACTCCTGGAGGCCGGCGTTCATTTCGGTCATCAGACCAAACGATGGAATCCCAAGATGAAACCCTATATCTTCGGGGCAAGGAACGGCATCTATATTATCGATCTGCAGAAGACTGTCCGGATGTTCAGGACTGTCTACGACTTCATTGTGGATACCGTTGCAAAAGGAGACTCGGTATTATTTGTTGGCACCAAAAAACAGGCCCGGGAATCTGTTTACGAAGAATCGAATCGATGTGAAATGTTTTATGTGCACAACCGGTGGCTCGGCGGCATGCTGACCAACTTCAAGACCATCAAGCAGAGCATCGACCGGCTCAACTATCTAAACACCATAGAAAATGACGGGTCTATCGAACTGTTTCCCAAAAAAGAGAGACTGAAACTCGGCAAAGAACGCGTCAAACTCGACAACACACTGGGGGGGATCCGGAACATGACGAAACTTCCCGGGGCTATGTTTATTATCGATCCGAAAAACGAGGCCATTGCGGTTCGTGAAGGCAAGCGGTTAGGCATCCCGATTGTGGCTATAGTGGATACCAATTGTGATCCGGATGATATCGATTATATTATTCCTGGAAACGATGATGCCATCAGGGCCATACGGTTGATCTCCTCCAGAATTTCCGATGCATGCATTGAGGGAAGAGAACTTCACGAGGAAAGGAAACAGGCAGCCTCAGACAAGAAAATCGAAAAGGATCTTATGGTTGATGCACCTGATGATCTGAAACCGGGTGAGAGAAAAGTTATTTCGGATGGTACCGAGGGACCTGTCGTAGAAATTATCCGCCGATCGACCAAAGAGGAAATGCCGTCGGAACCGGAAACCGAAGCAGTTGCAGTGGAAGAGGAGACAGCGAAAGCTGAAGATACAGGAGAATAGATATGTCAGAAATTAGTGCAACAATGGTTAAACAGCTCCGTGAAAAATCCGGGGCAGGCATCATGGATTGTAAACACGCATTGGCGGAGTGTGATGGTGATATTGAAAAAGCCATTGACTATTTACGCAAAAAAGGCCTGGCAACTGCGCAGAAAAGGGCCGGCAGGGCCACCAAGGAAGGTGTAGTGCAGGCGTATATCCATATGGGAGGCAAAATTGGTGTCCTGGTAGAAGTCAACTGTGAGACCGACTTCGTAGCCAAGACCGATGATTTTACGGCGTTTGTAAAGAACATCGCCATGCATATCGCTGCCACCAACCCCGTGGGTATCCTTCAGGAGGATGTGCCCGCGGAGGTCATTGAAAAAGAGAAGGAAATCTATCGTGCGCAAGCACTGGAGATGGGAAAGCCTGAAAAGATGATCGATAAGATCGCAGAAGGCAAGCTCAATAAATTTTTTAAGGAAAGCTGTCTCATGAACCAGGTCTATGTTCGAGATCCCAATATGACCATTCAGGATTACCTGAACGACGTCATTGCCAAGACCGGTGAAAAGATTAATATCCGGCGATTTGCACGATTCCAGGTGGGAGATTAATCCATGCCTGACGCCAGGTATCAGAGAGTGTTGTTAAAATTGAGTGGCGAAGCCCTCATGGGAGACCAGGCGTTCGGTATCAGTCAGGAGATGCTGGCTTATGTCGCTGGGGAGATTCAGTCCATATATGAAATGGGTGTCGAACTTGCTGTCGTTGTTGGCGGGGGCAATATTTTCAGGGGTGTTGCAGCAAGTTCCTATGGCATGGAGCGAACCTCGGCGGATCATATGGGGATGCTGGCGACAATCATGAACAGTCTTGCTCTTCAGGACGCACTGGAAAAAAGTGGAATACAGACCCGTGTTCAGACAGCTATTTCCATGCACGAGGTAGCCGAGCCGTATATCCGCAGAAGGGCTGCTCGACATCTGGAAAGAGGCCGCATCGTTATTTTTGCAGCCGGGACAGGCAATCCGTATTTTACGACCGATACGGCCGCAGTTCTGAGGGCCCAGGAGATTCATGCCGAGATCCTTTTCAAGGCAACAAAGGTGGACGGGCTTTATGATGCTGACCCGGTTGACAACCCGGATGCTAAACGTTTTGACGATATTACCTACATGGAAGTCATTGAAAAGCAACTGAGGGTTATGGATATGACGGCCATCTCACTGGCGATGGACAACCATCTGCCTGTGGTGGTGTTCAACCTGAAGGAGAAAGGGAATATCAAACGTGTTGGTTGCGGTGAGGCTATTGGGACCTATATTCACAACTAGTGCCCACCCACAAATGGCTCTTTTGCGTGATTTCGGCGTTGGACGCCATGATTTGAATCCTCAAAATAGCCCGCTATTCCTGCGGTTCAAATCTGACGTCCGCCTTGAACTCACACAAAATTTCTCATTTGTGAATGGGCACTATCTAACAAAGGATAAAACCAATGCTGGATGACATCTATCAGGAAATGCGGGGGCGGATGGGGAAAACCATCGCCGCATTGAAAAACGAGTTGAAACGCGTCCGGACAGGCCGAGCTTCCTTGTCCCTGCTGGATGGTATACGGGTAGACTATTACGGGACACTGACGCCCCTCAACCAGATGGCCACGTTGTCCGTTCCGGAGAGCCGCTTGATTACCATTCAACCCTGGGATGTGTCGGTCATCAAGGAAATCGAAAAGGCATTATTGAAATCCGATCTAGGTCTCACCCCTTCAAGTGATGGTAAGATCATCCGGATATCGATTCCACCCCTCACCGAGGAGAGACGCAAAGAACTGGTCAAAGTGGTTCACAAGATGTGTGAGGACCACAAAATTGCCTTGCGCAACATTCGACGGGATTCCAACGAGCTCATCAAGGGTTTCAAGAAGGAAGGTGATATATCAGAAGACGAATCCTTCAAGGGGCAGGATCAAGTTCAAGAAATTACGGATGACCACATCAAACAGGTAGACGCTATTTACAAAGAAAAAGAGAAAGAAATTCTTGAATTCTAATATGTCTCATCCTGACTCAGGTGATCCTGACCTTTCAAAACTTCCTTCTCATATTGCTATCATCATGGATGGAAACGGACGCTGGGCCAAACAGCGCTTGATGAATCGTATCAATGGGCATGAAAAAGGGGCCGATGCCGTCAGAAGGATTGTTCGTATTTGCCGCGAAATCGGCATCGAGATCCTGACCCTTTATGCTTTTTCGACGGAGAACTGGCAGCGACCCAAAGCAGAAGTCGCCGCCCTGATGGATCTTCTCAAGCGCTTTTTGAAGTCCGAATCAAGGGACTTGCACGAAAACAATATCCGCTTGAACACCATCGGACAGACCCATCGAATTCCGAAGAGCGTTCGCAGTGTACTGCAGCAGAATATGGAAATGACGGCATCAAACACGGGGTTGATGCTGAATCTGGCACTCAGTTATGGCGGTAGAACCGAAATTGTTGAGATGGTGAAGCAGATTGCAACCCATGTAAAAGATGGCCGGTTGGATCCCTCCGCCATCACCCCTGAGATCGTTTCCGATAATTTATACACCCGGGGGATGTGTGACCCGGATCTGCTCATCAGGACCGGCGGCGACATGCGTATCAGTAATTTTCTGCTGTGGCAGATCGCCTATGCAGAGATTTTTGTTACGGATACCCTCTGGCCGGAGTTTTCACGAGAAGAATTCATGGCCATACTGGGTGATTTTCAGAGACGCGAACGCAGGTTCGGCAGGATCAGTCAGACGTAAATCATTTAGGGGGAATTTGTGTTTTGTATTTAGTGTTTCGTATTTAGCCTTTATTTGAAATAGGGTCTGATGTACTAAGCTATCATACCGCCAGACACCAGACACAATATACCAAACACAATATACCAAACACCAAACACCAAACACCAAACACAACACACAAAACACAACACAAAACACAAAACACAACACACCAAACACTCTTGCTAAAATGCATTTAAAACGCTGGATTACAGGTCTTGTTGTATTACCTTTTCTGATTTTCATCATCATCAAGGGCGGTGTTCTTTTCTCGGCATTTATCGGGCTCTTGGCACTGATGGGTTTCTGGGAATATACCCGTGTGGTTTTCAGTGACAATCGTGAGACCGCCAGGAGTCTCATTGTTCTGGTTGGCTACCTGTCCATCCCAGCAATCATGTGGGCAGCTCACTTTCATGTTGTCGGCCTCATGTTCCATATAATCACCCTCTATTTTATCGTGACCGCACTTTTGTCTGTCCTGTTGTATAAAAAAAATCGCCTCGTCTATGAGATATCCAAAAAGACAGTGCTCGGTGTTGTCTATATTCCGGTGCTGTTTTCTTATCTGGTCCTGATTCGGGATGGTGAACAAATGGAAGGGGCATACTGGATGTTTTTAACGTTGGCAATTGTGTTTGCAGGAGATATCGGTGCGCTTTACGCTGGGACATTTTTTGGAAAACACAAACTGAATCCGGCGGTGAGCCCGAAAAAAACCATCGAAGGGTCTCTTGGCGGTATCGCTGTCAATATAATCATCGGTATATGTATTAAACTACTGCTCCTGCCGGAGTTATCCTGGGGAATCAGTTTTCTTTTTTTTATTTCACTTGGCATCATGGGGCAGATGGGCGATCTGTTTGAATCCGGGCTTAAGCGTGTGGCCGGGATCAAGGATTCCGGCGGGATTTTTCCCGGTCATGGCGGGATACTGGATCGAGCCGATGCAACCTTGTTTGCAGCACCCGTTGCCTATCTGTTTAAGGTGTATTTGTTTTAAGAAAGGGTTCAAGGGTTCGAGGTTTCCAGGGTTCAAGGGTAAGACCTTACAAGCTTAAGGCTGACAGCTAAACGCTAAGAGCAGCCTCCCAGCCTCCAAGCATCCTAGCCTGATAGCATGCAACTTTCTCCAGAGAAAAAGGATTACATTTGAAAAATCTTACTATCCTGGGTTCCACCGGTTCCATTGGTACCAATGCCCTCAAGGTTGTCGCGCAATTTCCGGAACGTTTTACCGCAAAGGTTTTGACTGCCGGGCGTAATATCTCCAAACTGGCCGAGCAGGTTAAACAGTTTCGACCTGAATTGGTAGCCGTATTTGACGAGGCTGGGGCGGCGGATCTGGAACGGGCTTTGGCGAAGGATGCGGATGTCAACATTGTGTATGGTGAGTCCGGCTATCAAACCGCAGCAGCTTATGAAACATCTGATATGGTCCTGACGGCGGTCGTGGGTGCAGCAGGCTTGATGCCGACGATCGCAGCCATTGAAGCAGGTAAGGACATCGCCCTGGCCAACAAGGAAACGCTGGTCATGGCAGGTGAACTGGTCATGCAGCTTGCCCAAAAAAACGGGGTGAACATTATTCCGGTGGACAGCGAGCATAGCGCAATATTTCAGTGCTTGATGGGACAGCGGGCATCCGATCTGGATGTATTGTTGATAACGGCTTCAGGTGGCCCTTTCATGGATATGCCAATCCAATCATTTCCGGGTGTCAGTCCCGAGGCTGCTCTGAACCACCCGAACTGGCAGATGGGACGCAAAATTACTATCGATTCAGCTACTCTCATGAACAAGGGACTGGAAGTCATTGAAGCCAAACATCTTTTTCATGTAGCGATGGACAGGATCCGGGTTGTGGTGCACCCCCAAAGCATTATTCACTCCATGGTTTCCTTTCAGGACGGCTCTATTCTCGCGCAACTCGGGATACCCGATATGAAAGGCGCTATTGCCTTTGCCTTATCTTTTCCAGAACGACTGCCCCTGGGGCAGCCATTGCCCGATTTTGCCGATATCGGTTGTTTTACCTTCAAAGAGCCGGACTTGGTAAAATTTTCCTGCCTGGGATTGGCCATGAAAGCGGGCAAAACGGGCGGGACCCTGCCGTCTGTGTTGAATGCAGCTAATGAGGTGGCTGTGCTTGCTTTTTTGGAGTGCCGGTTGTCCTTTGACAAGATTCCGGTTGTCATCGAACAGACCCTGACGTATCATACGAATCAGCCGAAACCATCTCTCGATGATATTTTGACTGCTGATCAGTGGGCCAGAAAGGCTGCATATAGGTTTATCGATAGCGGGTCAGACAGATCTTGATTTCATGAATACACCTGCTGAGGTTGACGGATCCAGACATCATTCTTATTATTTAAATTCGAAGCACGAATATCGAAATTCGAAATAATATCAAATGTTCAAAATTCAAATGTTCAAAATAAGATGTTACCGTTAAAGCCCATGAGCTGTTTTGATTATTTATGCAACTATGGGGTTTAATCAGCGCCGGGGCACATGAACCCGGACAAGAATTATATTTAGAGAGTCAATATATGGGAACCAGTATACTTGCATTTATTGTCGTGCTGGGTGTCTTGATTTTTTTTCATGAATTGGGACACTTTTTATTTGCACGAATGTTTGGTGTCGGGGTCGAAAAATTTTCTCTTGGTTTCGGGCCTCGAATATTCGGCTGGAAGTCCGGTCTTACGGATTACCGTGTATCAGCCATTCCCCTGGGGGGGTATGTCAAGATGGTAGGGGACGATCCTGCCGTGGAAATGGATCCTGAAGATATCCCCTTTTCATTTACCCATAAACACGTTTTGAAAAAACTCCTTATTGTGGCCGCCGGGCCTCTTTTCAACGTTTTGCTGGCGATTTTAATATTTCTCTGTATTTTCTTTTTTTCAGGTACCTATATCCTCAGGCCGACGATCGGAGAAGTTCAGGAGAATATGCCGGCGCATGAAAGTGGACTTCAAAAGGGAGATATCATCAAGGCCGTCGATGGACAGGCGATTTCCACCTGGGAAGAGATGGCAGAAGGTATTGCAGCAAGCAATGGCCGACCCCTTGTATTTTCAGTTCAACGGCTGGATGAGGTGATTGCCCTTGAAATAAAACCCATTGCTAAAAAAACAAAGAACCTGTTCGGTGAAGACATTGATCGGTATTTCATTGGTGTGGCATCGGCAGGAGATGTGGAGAACCGGAAACTCGGCCTTGGTGAATCTGTGATCGAAAGTGTCCGGCAAACCTACAATATTGCAGAGCTGACCGTCGTCAGTATTGCCAAGCTTATCAAGGGAACTATCTCCACCAAAACCATTGGCGGACCCATCATGATTGCAGAGCTCGCGGGTCAGCAGGCCAGGGAAGGCGTATTGAATTTTATTTTTTTGATCGCCCTTCTCAGTATCAATCTGGCTATCATCAATTTTCTGCCCATCCCCGTATTGGATGGCGGGCACATCCTCTTTTTCCTCATAGAACTCATCATCGGCAGACCGGTGAAAATGCGTACACGCGAGATTGCCCAGCAGGCCGGCATCTTCATTTTGATTACGCTGATGATCTTCGTTTTTTACAACGACATTTCGCGGATATTTACCAGCTGAAAACAGAGAACAGATTTAGGTTTACCTTTTGTCCGCAAAACTCAATCTGGGTTGTATTGCCGGTCTGCGGAAATTCGCTTTAAAGCCGGCCAAAACTCGCTCCTAAGGCGCCGTAAGACCCGCCGCTGCCAGTCGTCTTTAAATATGTTTTTAAGTAACATTTGGTTATGTCTTTGTAACCATTTTGTTTATGTTGCGGGCCTAACGGCGCCTAACGATCTCAGACAGTTGCCCGACTTTAAAACGAACCCCCGCAGACCTCTGTAAGTGGTCTCGCTTGAGCTTTATAGATAAACGCATCCGGTATTCAAAAAGCAAAACTCATCTTAAAGATATGGCCCTGTTCGGTATTACGGTCTCTTTGGAGCGAGTTTTTCACGTTCGCACAGGGATTATCCATCCGCGATACCACCAACCTACTTTTGGGTATTTCATTTTGTCTCTGTTTTTGATATTCCAGATAAAATCGTAAGACGATTTTATTTGACGCGACGTTGTCGCTTTAGAGCAAAAGAAAAAAATCCTATCCCTGCAGCTCTGATGAATCGGGATCTGCATCAAGAAGCGGGGAATTCTAATTTAATGATTTATAAAACCACAACGTAGATTCGGCATGATTATGCATGCCAATAAAAACAGGTCACGAACCTGAGGCCTGAAAAAAGCGACAAAGTCGCGTTCGATAAAATCGCGCAGTGATTTTATTTAAGGATGGTTGTCTATGCCCAGCAGACTCGAAATTATGCTAAAACCCGAGATGCCCGACGCTGAAGGTGAAGGGATTCGAAAAAAGGCCGAAGATTATTTTGGTATACGGCTTCAGGAGGTAAGGGTCGTCCACATCCTTACCATCGACGCGGAACTGTCGATAGAGCAGCTCAAAACCATTCAGACAGACATCTTTACCAATCCGGTTACGCAGATTTCATCCTATGATCCCCTGCCCATGGCGTTCGACTGGATTATCTGGGTGGGATACCGGCCAGGTGTCAGAGACAATCCCGGGAGTACCGCCATTGAAGCCATCAGGGATGTTCTGGGTGTTTCTCTTGGTGAAAACGAGGCGGTCTATACGTCCAGGCGTTACTGCATTCAATGCAAGGGACTGCGCCCGGAGGAGGCTGATAAAATTGCGGGGGAACTCCTGGCAAACGATCTTATCCAGCAAAGAAAAATATATTCAAAAGATGTTTGGGACCCTGCCAAAGGTGTCGGCATGATAACACCGAGAGTCATTCTGAATCATACCCCAACGGTTTCCGACATCCCCATCGACAGCGATGCAACACTTATGCGGTTGAGTGATGAACGGAATCTGGCACTCAACCCCAATGATATTCCCACCATTCGAGCCTATTTTCTTGAAGAGGTAATTCAGAAAGAACGTAGTGAAAAAGGGCTTCACGGCCCCACGGACCTGGAGCTGGAATACATTTCTCAGGCCCGCAGCGATCACTGCAATCACAACACGTTCCAGGGCCTGTTTCGGTACACTGACCTTTCGACCGGTGAGACAGAGATAGTCGACAGTCTTTTCAAGACATGCATCGAAGCACCGACACTTGCGCTCAAGGCACAGAAACCCTGGGTTGTATCGGTGCTCTGGGACAATGCCGGTGCCGGTAAGTTTGATGATGAACACCATTATGTCATTACAGGAGAAACGCATAATTCTCCCTCCAATATGGAAGCTTACGGCGGGGCCATTACGGGAATTGTCGGTATCTATAGGGATCCCATGGGGACGGGTATGGGGTCGAAGCTGATAATGGGCAGCTACGGGTTTTGTGTAGGGCCTCGAAATTATGATGGTGATCTCAAACCCCGACTCCATCCACGGCGACTCCTGGACGGTGTGATCGAGGGGGTTCGGGACGGAGGTAACAAAAGTGGTATCCCCACGACCTACGGACAGGTCATGTTTCACCCGGGATATATCGGGAAATGCCTGGTTTTTGTAACGGCATTGGGGATCATGCCGGCATTGGTGCAGGGAAAGCCTTCCCATGAAAAAGATATCGAACCGGGTGACTTCGTGGTCATGAGCGGTGGAAGGGTCGGTAAGGATGGCATCCATGGTGTCACTGCGGCATCTGAAACATTTTCTGAAAACACACCGGCCGGACACGTGCAGATCGGCGATCCCTATACCCAGAAAAAAATGCACGACTTCCTGCTGGAAGCCCGGGATGAAGGTCTCATGCGGTTTATTACCGACAACGGCGGTGGGGGGCTCTCTTCATCGGTGGGTGAAACCGCCCGTTTTTCCAATGGATGCGAAATCCAGCTTGAGAAAGTTCCCTTGAAATATGAGGGGCTTGACCAGTGGGAGATCTGGATATCGGAATCACAGGAGCGGATGACAGTGGCGGTACAGCCGGAGCATATCGATCGTTTTCTCGAACTGTCGGCCTTGCATGCGGTTGAGAGCACCATTATCGGCACTTACACCGATTCAGGCAAGCTCCATATTACCTATGATGGGGAAACCTGTGCTTATGTGGATATGGATCTCATGAAATCGGGCTTTCCCCAGTGGGAGTTCAATGCTGAATGGACGTCACCGGAGCGGCGTGGACTCTTCGAACCGGTCCTGAGCACACCCGTTGATTTCAACCGGCTTCTGCTGGACCTGCTGTCCCGTCCCAACATTGCCTCAAAGGAATGGATAACCCGGCAGTACGATCATGAAGTTCAGGGAACGAGCGTAATCAAGCCCCTGGTGGGTGCTGAAAGGGATATGGTCAGCGATGCAAGTGTTATCCGGCCGGTACTACCATCCGAGAAGGGACTGGCTTTTTCCCAGGCTCTTCTCCCGTTCTATTCGGCCATCGATGCCTTTCACATGACCACCTGCACCATTGATGAGGCCGTCCGCCGTCTGGTGGCTGTGGGTGCCGGGCTGGATCATATCGGCGGAGTGGACAATTTCTGCTGGCCCAGCATCCAGTATGATCCCCGGAAAAACCCGGACGGCAAATTCAAGGCGGCCCAACTGGTTCGATCCTGCCGAGCCCTGCGTGACATGTGCCTCGCATATGAGATACCACTCCTTTCCGGCAAGGACAGCATGTATGTGGATGGTCATCTGAAGGGGCGCTACGGTGAATCCCACAAAGTTTCGGCGCTGGAAACGCTGCAGTTTTCAGCCACCGGCATCGTCCGGAACGTGCACAAGTGTGTTACCATGGAGAGCAAGGTGCCCGGGGATCTCGTCTATGTGGCTGGTGTTACCCGTGACGAAATGGGGGGATCGGAATATTATGAGCATCTGAAATATATCGGCTGTAATATTCCCAAGGTGATTCCCCAGGAGTTTCTCAAGCTTTACCGTGCTGTAGCGCATGCCATCGAACAGGAACTGGTAGCCTCTGCCCACGGTGTCTATCGTGGCGGCCTGGGGGTGCATCTGGCCATGGTGGCCATGGGTGGCAGCCTGGGAATGGACCTATGTCTGGAATCGGTTCCTGCGCAAGGATGTAGTCGTAACGATACAGTGCTCTTCTCCGAATCAGCAGGGCGGTTTATTATCACGGTGGACCCGGATAACAAAGCTTCCTTCGAGGCGATCTTCAAGGATCTGCCTTGTGTCTGTATCGGGAGTGTTACCAAAACACCTGAACTAAAGATTGCGGGTGTGGATTGCAAACCCCTGGTTGCCACCTCTGTTTCCGAACTCAAAAAAGCCTGGAAAGCATCATTTGGAGCTCTCATATGAAAGCAGTGAATGTACTGGTTCTGACCGGATATGGATTGAATTGCGATAACGAAACAGCCTACGCTTTTGAGTTGGCCGGTGCATCGGCACGGCGGGTGCACATCAATGCCTTGATCGCCGGTGCTGTGAGCCTGTCTGATTTTCAAATTCTGGTTTTCGGCGGCGGATTCAGCTGGGGAGACGACCATGGTGCGGGTGTGATTCAAGCCGTGCGGATGAAGACAAGCATCGGAAAGGATCTTTTCGACTTTATCGAAAAGGGAAATCTAATTATGGGGATCTGCAATGGATTCCAGACGCTGGTCAATCTCGGGCTTCTCCCGGGATTCGAGCTTGCTGGCCGGCGACCGGAAAATGCCGGGCGAACTGTGGCCGTGACATTCAATGACTGCGGCAATTTCCGGGATCAATGGGTGAACATGCGCATCAATACTGGATCCCCTTGTGTCTACACACGAGGTTTGACAGATTTGGAACTGCCAATCCGACACGGTGAAGGCAAATTCTATACCGATCCCGAAACCCTGAAGCGTATCACGGATAATCAGCAGGTGGTCCTTCAGTATGCGCTACAGGATGGGCGCCCTGCAGGCCAGGCATTTCCCTACAACCCCAATGGATCTATCGGTGACATTGCCGGCATCTGCGATCCCACTGGCCGGATATTCGGACTCATGCCTCATCCGGAAGCCTACAACCACTGGACCAATCACCCTGATTGGCCGTTCTTGAAGGAAAATTTGAAGAGAAAGGGGGAAGCTCTGCCTTCCGGTCTGACGCCGGGGGTGAAGGTGTTTGGAAATGCAGTGGCCTATTTTAGGGATTGAGGGTTGGAGGTGAGAAGGGTTGGAGGTTTGGGGGTTTGGCGGGTTAGAGGTTTGGGGGGTTGGAGGTTTGGAGGGTAGCTGAAAGCCATCCGCTATCAGCAGCTACAGTCTAAACAGCTAAAAGGCTAACGAGGGTTGGAGGGTGTTGGTTAGCAAGGCTAATGGCGTGGGCATTTAAGGGGAGGTTTTTTTTAGAGCCCGTATGAGCGCCCTTAACATGATTCCCACTTCAGATATTTCTTTTTTGATATTTTCGAGTTCGGTTTCTTGGATATAGTTCAAATCTCCAGACAATGATATCTGAGTATCCAGTTCACACGCGGAACCATATGCAATGTACAATATTCGGATATAATCCGCCCTGGTTTTGCGGCCATATCCCTCCGCATATTGGAAGGGATGGATAATGCCGATTTTCTCATCTGATATGAAAGGACATATCTTTCTTCCCTTGGGAATTTTTTTGTTATTCGGAAGATTTCCAAACAGAGATCATAAGCTTTCTTCCATACTTTTAACTCCCTGAAGCTTTTCAACACTTTTTTATCTCCCATGAATCATTTTGGTAATTTTAGACCCTCCACCCTTCCAACCCTCCAACCCCCCGACTCTCCACCCCACCACCCCTCCAACCCATAAAACCTCCACCCTCCACCCCTGCTCTCAATCCCAACTCCCTCTAACCCCATCCTCGCTTTTCACAATTCGTGGGCTTCCGGTAATGTTGACGTGAATTCCCAGGTATCGTTTTTGACTGTTGGTCAGATAGATGTGGCCACCGAATCCATTGGGAAGTCCCAGGGGATCGTAGCGCATGCGTGGTATGCCTCCGGCAAAGGAAATATCATGGAATTCGATATTCTCTGAGATGCGGCCCTTTTGAACAATTCTTTCATCGGGTTCCCGGGTCCAGAAGGTCTTCCTGTCCAGTCCGTTGTCCACAAAGGAGATATAGTCGCCCTCCAGTTCCCGGTCGCCATCCGGGTCAAAAGAGACGATAACCTTCCTGTTTTCCTTGATGGCATAGAGCCTGGCATGCTGCAGGGCGTGGTACAATTCGGTAGTAGCGATCCGTAACTCGCGGTTGGTTTGCCAGCCCTTGAAATTGGGAATTGCCAAGGCCATGAGAATGCCGAGAATCGAAATGACCGTGAGCAGTTCGATCAATGTAAAGCCCTCATCCGCCCGCATGGTGGGCACAAGACGAGGCTTCGTTTGATATGTCCTTTTTAAAAAAATATGGAATCCCCTTTACGGTTTAACCGGAACGGTATTTTGACAAATGCTATAAGCGGTAAGCACTATGCTGTGAACGAGCTTGAGGCTTACCGCTTATAGCTTACAGCTCAACTTTCGGGGTTCAGCGACCACGAAATGAATAATCCCCTGGCGCTTTGCGAACTCGCCGCAAGGACTCCTAACATCAGCGCCGGCCATATGGTTAAGCAGGCATGGCTTCAAAGTGACCGGGTTTTCATATTGGATTTTCATTGTCATGCGCTGATGTAAGGATCCCTAAGCGCCTCAAACAGCACAAATCGCCATTGGATCACCCATTTCGCTCTATCTATGGTGAAAGCCGAAAGTTGAGTTACAGCTTAATACCTAACTCCCAGAAAGCATTTGACTTTTCAGTTACGTGTTGTAACATAACGCCACAATCACAGCTCAATCAATCCTGCATGGTTACGCATTGAATACCTACAATAATTAAGTATATACGTGTCTTGTGAAGCATTACATATCCCATCGTGATCTATTAAACTTCTTAATCTCAGTATAAAAAAACTTTATAGTTAACCGGGCTATCATCACAGGTATGGCTGTCTTGTGCCGAGTTTCACTCAATTTTCCTGATGAACTGGTGGAAAGCATAATGGTATTAAATATCATTAAATTATAATGAGTTAAGTCGAAAAGACGGTGCATGTTGAGAGGTCGGGGGACCATGCTTAACCATGGTTATGCGAGGTGGCACACAAATTGTATAGTTCTGGGGCAGGGAGATAACATCATGCAAAAAACATCTGGTTTTACATTAATGGAATTGATGGTCACCATCGCCATCATTGCGATACTTTCAGCCATCGTTATACCCAATTTTATCGCCTGGGTACCCAAGTTCAAGCTGGGGGGTGCATCCAGGGACGTATTGGGTATCCTTCAGAAAACACGTGTTCAGGCGATAAAGGACAACACCAATTATGTCTTGATGTTCGATACCGGGAATGAAAGCTACACTGCATTTCTGGATGATGGCGCCGGCACACCGGCCAATAGCGGCAACGGTGTTTTGGATGGGGGCGAGACGGTCATTGCACAGAAGACATTGGCGAACGGTATCGATATATCCGTCACCACCCTCCCAGGGGATTGGGTGGCATTTGACACTCAGGGAATAGCGTCAACTGCGGGAACCATCACCCTTACAGATAGCAGTGGGGATACCCGACAGATTTTCCTCGAGTTGGCAGGCAGTTCAAGAATTCAATAATAAGATATTGTTTTTCACAAAATCCGGGAGCAGGAAAGAAAATGAACCATCGACATCTTAAAAATAGTGCAGGATTTACACTCATCGAAATCCTGATAGCTATGGCTATCTCTGGAATGGTCATGACGGGCATCTACCAGGCATACGTGCTGCAGATGCGGGTCAACAATACCGAGAACCAGGTTGTGGATATGCAGCAGAGTGTTCGGGTTGCCATGCATTTTATGGAAAGAGAGATCCGGCTTGCCGGACTCGATCCGTCGGGTCTGGCGGATTCGGGTGTCGATGTTGCCTCTGCCGATGCCATCACCATCTCAATGGATATAACCGGCGGTGAAGCTGATGGCATAGATAATGACGGGGACGGTGTCCCCGATGTCGGGGAATGGTACGACCGCATTCCAGAGCAGATGACCTATGCACTCAGCAACGATGCCAACCCCCAGGATGGCATGAACGATGCCCTGTTCGGTGTCAACAACAACCCCTGTCACCTGTTGCGGAACGGACAGCGGCTGGCATCCAATATCGATGCCCTGAACTTTGTCTATCTGGGCGTGGATGATACCGATCCCACCTGCATAGAAAACTGTCTCCTGGTGAACCCTACATCAGCCCAAGAACGGAGAAATATTCGTTCTGTTCAAATTACGGTTATTGCCCGTGCCGGGGAAACGATTCCCGGCTTGTCAATGCCTTATACAGATGTAAATACCTATTATAACCAACCTATTGCCGGTAATATCATTCTGCCGGCGCAAAATGACGGGTTCCGCCGGGTTCGCCTTATTTCAGAGGTGAGGAGCCGAAACATCGGTCTCTTGTAAGGAGAAGATTCATGTTGTCAACGATCAGACAAAATACTCGATTCGTCAAGGGGAATACCGGTTTTACACTCATAGAAGTGCTTATTGCCCTGGTCATATTTGCCATCGGTATTCTCGGGGTGGCTGCTCTGCAGTCCGGATCCATCAGAGGCAACACCAGTGCCAGGGGTGTCACCGACATTGCCCTGATAGCGACGGACAGGCTGGAAATGCTGCGAAGCCTGCCCTATGACGATCCGGCTCTTTCTGCCGGGGTTCATGTCCTGAACCAGGCAACGGACAGGGTCGACAATAATTACAACGGTCTAATCGATGAAGATGTGCCGGCAGATGAAACCGGACCCATCACGATTCAATATACGGTGACCACCGACTGGCCCATCGAAAGAACCAAAACCGTGGCGGTAACGGTCACCCATGCCGGGGCTTCCGTTAGAAAAGCAGTCACCATGCAGCAGATCATTCCGTTGATCATATAACTCTTGAGGATACACCATGAAAACGATGAATATCCATATACAAAACGAATCAGGTTCCGCTACCATCATAGCCGCTGTTCTAATTCTGGTGATTGTCACACTGGTGGGACTGTCGGCCATGGACACGACCACGGTGGAACTTCAGATTGCGAGCAACGATCAGCGTAGCCGCATAGCCTTCTACAATGCAGACAGCGGCGTATACGGGACCCCAAAAATCATATCGCGGATCGTCGATACCAGCGATCCGGTGGGCATTGCTGCTGAAGCCGACTCCATTGCAGCCGGTGTGACCTGGGATGCCACCACCGACCAGGATATCTTTTTCGATCAGGTGATGGGGTATGATCCTTATGATCCTACGCAGGACATTGTCATGGGGCAGGGCGGCTTTAGTACCCAGGTCGATGTTGAACGCACCAGAAGCCGGATCTTGGCAGGCGGTGGTGCGGAATTTGCCAGCGGCTCTGAAGGTATCGGCGTTGGTGCCACCGGTGGTGTTGCTGTTTATTATGAGCTCGAGTCTTGGGGACAGAGCACCCGCAGGGCTGCAGCCAATGTGATTGCCGATTACCGCAAGGTGGTGGGCGTAGCAGGAGGACTGTAAAATGAAAAAAAATATTATCATAATAGGTTTATGGATAGCACTTGCCTTTATTTCGGGGTTCGAAACAGCTCAGGCTGTGGAACCGAACCTGGCTGACTACACCTCTTATCCGGTGTTTATGGCCAGCACCGTAGAACCCAACATTCTGATCATGCTCGATAACTCGGGTAGTATGAACGAACCAGCCTACTCAGATGAATTTGGCGGCAGCGTATCGGAATGTGGCACGGCAACGGCCCGACCACTGGAATCCAGGGACGATGCCGAGGAACGCCTGGACGACGATAGTGTCAGAACCGATACCACCAATCTGTATCTGGGCGAAGGCGAAGAACAGGTCTGTACCCGCTGGCGAAGGGGACGTTGTCGGCGCTGGACCACAGAGTATTTCGACAGCATGGTGGGTCTGCGTTTTAGAAACGTCGAGGTGCCGCCAGGTGCGGATATCACCAATGCATATATTACCTTTCAAGCCTACACCAATGGTAGCGGTAATGCCTCTTTCACTATCCGAGGGGAAGATGTGGGCAGTGCATCCAGATTCAGCACCGCAGACAGCAATATTTCCGACAGAACTGATACCGGTGCGTCAGCGACCTGGAATATCACCAATAACTGGTCCACAGGGAGTACCTACAACACACCGGACTTGACAACTATCGTCAAAGAGATCGTTGATCGTGGCGACTGGGACAGCGGTAATGCCATGGCTTTCACAATTACCGGTTCAGGTACACGAGTGACCAGATCATGGGACTACGCTTCGCACAGCTCGGGACCGGTCCTGGTGATCGAATATGATGCGGTCTGCGACGATATTGAAAGCACACGCTACTACGGGTATTTCGACCCCGATTCACGCTACAGCTACAGCAGTGGATTTGTTCGGGATCCCAGCGGAGCCTGGGACGGGAACTGGCTGAACTGGGTTTCCATGCGCAAGGTCGACGTGGCCAGAAAAGTGCTCATGGGTGGTCTGGCCACGGCCCGAACCGGAGGCGGCAACCAGACCCTTTATGGTGAGGATCCGTCCGGCTGGTCTATTCTGAAGGAATTTGACGGGACCGGCGTGTCTCCCTACGATGGCGCCTATTATTTTGGCATGGCGGACGGTTATATTTACGTGGATGATGATAGTAATCCCTACTCAGGATACCTGGCCCGTTATCGGATCAAAGTCGCTAAAGATATCAATTTTGAGCCCCAGGATTTTATCGACGGCAACCTTTCCGGCGTGCTTCAACGCGTAGGGGACAAGGCCTTTTGGGGTAACACCTGGTTTAATGAAGGGACCGGTTCCAATGAAAGCGGCGGAGACATTGCCGCACCCATCGGCACCAATATGACGTCTCTAATCACCGACCTGCAAAACACGTCTGCGGATACGTGGACGCCCCTGGGAGAGTCCTTTTATGTGGCCACCCAGTACTTCAAACAAGAGGCGGTAGCCGGTGGTCTGGATTACCCCAACAATCCCACCGGGCCGTTCAATGACGTGAATGATCCCTATTACCAGGGCCAGGAGGTCTGGTGTGCCAAGAGTTTCGTGATCCTGTTAACCGACGGCGCTTCCACCAAAGACGGCAAAATTCCATCGGGTCTCAAAGACCTGGCTGACGGTCATGAAACCTTTTTGGGCGGGGACGACGGTGTCGACTGTAACGAAAATACCGGCGCGGGTTGTGAGTTTCCCAGCGGCGGCACCGATTATCTCAAGGACGTGGCACATTACGCCCGGACCACCGACTTGCGACCCACCATCGAAGGCGAGCAGAATATTTTTCTTTACACGGTTTATGCTTTTGGAGACGACCCCAATGCCCGCAACCTTCTGAAAGAGGCGGCCCGTCAGGGCGGTTTTGAAGATCATAACGCCAATGGCTGGCCGGACGGCACGACAGCGGATGTCCCCGATGACCGAAAAGAGTGGGACAAGAATGGGGACGGCGTTCCTGACACCTATTACGAGGCTTCGGACGGATATGCCATGGAGGCTCAGCTCATCGCGGCCATCAACGATATCCTGGCCAGGGCGGCCTCGGGTACGGCGGCATCGGTGCTGGCCACCAATGCCGAGGGTGAAGGCAATCTGGTGCAGGCCTATTTCCGGCCTACCAAAATCGAAGGCACGGATGAAGTCAACTGGTTGGGGTACCTCCAGGCGCTGTGGGTCGATCCCTGTGGTAACCTGAGGGAAGACTCCAATCAGGATAAACGATTGAACCTGAATGAAGATCTCAACGGCAACGGTATTTTAGACGGCGGCGAAGACGTCAACGGCAACGGCGTTCTCGACACCGCGATATCCGAGGACAAGATCGTTACCTACTATTCAGATGCTACCACTTCCGATACCATGATCCACCGGTACACGGACCATTATCTCTATCACCATCCCCTGGATTGTGATGGAGAGGGTAACCCTGGTGATTATGTCTATGAAGCATTGGGGCTCGAGGATATCGAACCCATCTGGGAAGTGGGCAAGGTCCTGGCTGATCGAGATCCTGATACCCGGCGTATTTTTACCTTTATCGATACCGACAATGACCAGGAACTGGATGAGGGTGTTTATACAGATATTTATGATGATACCGATGGTGAAGTGATCTCCTTTAATTCGGGAAATGCGGATGCCATCAAACCTTATCTTGGGGTCATGGACTCCGGAGCAACAGATGCCTGGGATTATCTGGGGGCCACCCACGACGATCGGGTGAGCAACCTTATCGATTACATACGCGGTACAGACAAGGCCGGTGCACGATCGCGAACCATCAACGGCAAGGTCTGGAAACTGGGAGATATCGTCAATTCCACACCGGTTACCATTGCGGCACCGGCAGACAATTACCACATCATCTACAAGGATGAGTCCTACCAGGATTTCTTGAGAGCCAACCGTGACCGGGAAACGGCCATATACGTCGGCGCTAACGACGGTATGCTGCATGCCTTTACATCGTGGCAATACGACAGAGATACGGGTTCATATACCCAACCGGGTGGCCGCGTAACCATTGGTGAGGAGTTGTGGGCCTACATACCCCAGACACTCCTGCCCCACCTGAAATGGCTGCCGGATCCGGATTACACGCATGTCTATTATGTGGACTTCAAACCCAAGGTGTTTGATGCACGCATCGGCGATCCCCTGGTAGCAGGCGGAGACCCCACCTGGCGGACCATTCTCATCTGTGGTTTAAATATGGGGGGGAGGCACATCTGGGCTGAAGGTGATTTTAACGACGGGAACGGTGTGACCACACGTCATTTCTATCCTTCCTATGTGGCTATGGACATTACGGATCCTCTCAATCCCAAGCTTTTGTGGGAAAGGACGTACACGGAACTTGGCATGTCCCGGGCTACGCCGGCGGTGATCCGTATTGAAAATGGAAGCACAGCTGACAACGGTTTTCCTTTGGGTGACTGGTATACGGTGTTTGGTTCCGGCCCCACAGATTACGACGGGAGCAGTTCCCAGAACGGGTATGTGTTTGTGGTGGATCTCAAGACCGGTGAGCCCATCTGGCCGACAGGCGCCAGTTCCTGGCAATTTGATACGGGAGTGGCCAATACGTACATGAATTCTCCGGCGTCTCTCGATAAGGATCTGACCAACAGTGTCGATGCCATATACTTCGGTGATACGGCCGGTAACTTTTATCATATCAGTACTCTTGAGCCCCAGGATCCTGCTGATCCAGATGCACCAAGATCGCCGAGTGCTCAGCCATCCGACTGGACCATTACCAAGATATTCAGCGGTCCTCGCCCCATCACGGCGGCGGCTTCCATCAGCGTGGATGCCATGGACGATGTGTGGGTCTATTTCGGTACCGGCAGTTATGTCACTGATGCAGACAAGACCAACGATGACCAGCAATACATAATCGGTATCCGAGACCCCTTGTTCAAAGAAAGCCCGACCATGCTCCCCTTAGGTCTCGGTAATCTGTTTGAATCAGATGCCTATACGGTCTATACGAACCGGAATGTCGACGGTGGTCTGGCGCGTATCTACGACTGGTACTCGCTGCTGAACGTGGTTCGCAATACCGAGGACCAGGGTGCATATCCGGATTACTTTGACGGATGGTACCGGAGTCTCGAAGCAACGGATCCGTCGGAGCGGGTGATCACCAAACCGGCCATACTGGGTGGTGGCGTTTACCTGCCTGCCTTTACGCCCAACTCGGATATCTGCGGGTTCGGTGGGGACAGCAACTTTTATGGCCTCTACTACGAAACCGGTACAGCCTATTTCAATCCACTCCTTCCCAATGGATCTAACGATGTGGCCGGTGAGGACTATAAGTCTGTAAAGGTCAAGATTCCGCTGGGCGAGGGCATGCCGCCGCCGGCTGTGGGTATCCATGCTGGCAGGGAAAAGGGCGCCAAAGCCTTCCTGCAGATGAGTACCGGGGAGGTGGTGGAAGTGGATATCGAAACCCCGTTCAACATCAAGAGCGGGCTGACAACCTGGCGAACCAACTAAACGCGGATATTTCATGAAAGTTGACGAGCTTTTCAGCTCGTCAACTTTCACCCTTCGGGCGAAGCGATCTTACCGCATCCACTGTGTTGCGGACCATTCGCGGTAGCAAGCTACAGCTTCATGGTCCGACGCCTTGCGGATGCAGCAACCTCGCTCCGTGAAATGTTTAAAATATGTAAATAATAACAATAACCATTTTTTTATTTCCAGAGGAAAAGGTGGCATCATGAAGATACTTAAAAGATGGCCCAATAGACTGACAGGAATCTTGATCTTTGCCCTGGTGTGCCAGCTGATTTTCCTGGGAACTGTTGTTGCTCAGGAGGACACCGAGCAGCGTCGGCGCCCAGTTGCAAGCCCTGATGATGTGCAGACCAAAAGCATCAATCTCAGGATTATCGGCAAGACACCTGAGATGATTCAGACCCGATACATGAACTTTCTGGTGACGGAGTCAACCGAAGTGGTGGACAGCAAAGGCAAAACCATGGAACTGGCAAAAATGCCGGTTCCCTGCACGGCAAAGATCCAGTACGAACCGGGAAGGCTCAACAATCCCTTTGTATGGCGAATTATCTACAAGGGGCCGTTGAGCGGGGCCACAACTGCATGGTCCCCACCTATCATGAAATAAAAACCGCACAATAGCATGTATGAAGGAGGGATGCATCGTGATGAATCGAATCATAACCATGCTTCTGGTTCTGATGATCCTGCCCGCACTTGTCTCAGCAGAGATTTACAAATACCGGGATCAAAACGGCGTGCTCCGTTTTACGGACAATCTTGCTGAGGTGCCTGTTGCGCAGCGGGAACGCATGGAGCAATACCAGGAGATCAAGACAACGGCAGACACGGCTGTGCAAGCACCCGCCAATACTTCTGAAAAAGAGGCTGCCCAGGATGCAAGGGCAGCCGAAAAAGAGCTCACGGATGAAAAAGGGGCTCTCGACAATGAATACAGTCAGTTGATGGAAATGCGCAACAGTATTGAAGCGGCACCACAACCCAGCACCCCGGAAGAGATTGCCGCTCATAAAAAAAAGATCCAGGATTATAATATTCAGTTGAATATTTATGAGGTCAAACTGAAAGGGTTTCGGGAAAAACTGGAAGCATACAAGAAAGGCGATAAGGAATAGCAATATTAGCTTATAGCTCGTATAGGTCATAGGTGATAGGAGTGATAGGCTATGAGGCTGGGAAGCTTGGAGGCTAGGATGCTGCTATTAGCTTATCCCTTGATATTACTCCGGCGGTTAAATACCCCACAGTTGTCATTCCCGCGAAGGCGGGAATCCAGAAAAACACTGGATGCCGGATCATGTCCGGCATGACGGGGTTTGGCTATTTAGTCGCCGGGTTAATATCAACGCAACAAACACAAGAAACCCAGAACATTGGCCCCTCGGCCCCTTGAACCCTTGTATCCTCGAACCCTTACTTATAGGAACGTAAACGCTTTCTAATTCGTGATGCCGGATTTCAGATACCCAAAAGAAGGATAACAGAAGCCCTATGCCCTTCGACGTCAACCACCCCCTCTCGGATGAAAGAATTTTTCAGGTTCTTGTCAAGCAGCAACTGATTTCAGCATCCAAAGCAGGCGAAATCCTCAAAAGAAAAACCTCTTTAAAAGAGAAGCTTTCCAAACAACGAAAAAAGAACCTCGATCCGGACCTGCCATCGGCACGCATTGAAACGCCTGTTACCATGATCGATGTGATCGATGCGCTAAATATGAAGCAGGAAACCCGGCCGGAGGTTGCCCTTGACGAAGAGGCTATCTATCAGGCCCTGGCCAAGGCGTGGAAAATTCCTTTTAAAAAAGTCGATCCTGTAAAGTTGGATCTCAACGTGGTCACGACCACGATCCCTAGGAATTTTGCTTTGAAGCACCTGATGCTTCCCATCGCCATCAGTGAGGGGCGCTTGACCGTGGCCACTGCCAACCCCTTCAATACCGAAGTCCTGGAGGACATTGCCAGAGCCAGTAAACTAGAGGTCAATGTGGTGGTCAGCACAAGGACCGACATCCTGAAATTGATCCATGAATTCTTTGGTTTCAAACGTTCTATTGCCGCTGCCGAAAACCAGTTCAATGCCCCGATTGTGGATCTGGGGAATCTTGAACAGTATGTGCAGCTCAAGTCCGTGGATGAACTCCCATCCAATGATTCACATATTGTCAATGCCGTGAGCCATCTCTTTACCTATGCATTTGATCAGCGGGCCAGCGATATTCATATTGAACCGAAACGAGATACCAGCATGGTCAGGATGCGTATCGATGGTGTCCTGCACACAGTCCACAAGATACCTAAAAAAGTTCACCCGGCTATCGTCAGCCGGATCAAGAACCTGTCTCGAATCGACATGGCTGAAAAGCGGCGGCCCCAGGATGGCAGGATCAAGACTGAAAAAGAGGGTGTGGAAGTCGAAATACGTGTATCCATGATCCCCACGGCTTTCGGAGAAAAGGTGGTCATGCGGATCATGGACCCGGATATTTTGTTCCAGGACCTCGATGAGCTGGGGTTTACCCCCACGGACCTGATCCGTTACAACCAGTTTGTCAGTATGCCCAACGGTATCGTGCTGGTGTGCGGACCCACCGGGAGTGGCAAGTCTACGACCCTGTACTCCACGCTGCGAAGTATCTGTACCCCTGAAATTAACATTACGACCATTGAGGACCCCATTGAAATGGTCCATGAGGACTTTAACCAGATATCGGTCAACCCGATCGTGGGTGTCACCTTTGGTTCAATTTTGAGGAATATTCTGCGGCAGGACCCGGATGTCATCATGGTGGGGGAGATGCGTGACCTGGAGACGGCTGAGAATGCTATTCAGGCGGCCTTGACAGGGCATCTGGTCCTTTCGACACTACATACCAACGACGCACCTGCGTCCATCACCCGGCTGATCGAACTCGGGGTGCCGCCCTTTCTGATTCAGGCGACCCTGCGGGGTATCGTTTCCCAGCGCCTGGTACGAAAGATTTGTGATCGATGCAAAGAAGCTATTCAGATCGATACAACCGAGTTGAAGCAGATGGGTCTCAATATCGGGACACAAGAGACGGTCACTGTCTATCGTGGCAGGGGGTGCCAGCACTGCCGTGGAACCGGTTACAAGGGCCGCATAGGTATTCACGAAGTTTTGCCCTATAGCGAGGCTATCCGGAAGCTGACCACAGAAGTGACGGACCTGACAGCCATCCGGGAAAAAGCTATACAAGAGGGAATGGTGAGCCTGCGGGAAAACGCCATCAATATGTTTCTGGCGGGGGTTACCACATATCAGGAGGTTATGCGGGTAACCTGGGAACAATAAAAAAGGCTCACACCTCGCAAAGAAGTGTGAGCCTTTTTTGTATGACAGCACTTCTTCGCTCAGGCCTGAAGGCTTGAGCGAAGAACAGTCTGGTTATTCGGCCGGTGGTGTGTGGATCAGAGCGTTCGGAGTCGCGGACCGGTCGGTCTGGGTGATCAGCACGGTGGCGGTTTCCTGCTCGGTGTGCAGGACGATGAGCCGGCCAATCTCGACCGGGGTGAGGATCACCGATTTTTCCCCCTTTTTTTTCACGTTTTCTTTTTCCTGGTAGAAAATGTTGTAAATCTGGCCTTCCTGGATTTTGTCAACCTTGCCCTTGTCGATGAATGCCACTGTCATATCACCAATGATTTCAGCATGCTCTTCCGAGACGATAAGTTTCCCGATTAAATTGGGAACACTTTCTGTAATGGGAATTTCGGGCGACCGTCGCTCGTAAGGCAGAATGAAGTCGTCGATGGCGATAGATCGGAAGGATTTGAGGACTTTTGCGATGACAAAATCTGCTTCCAATCGGGTGACTTCAACGATACCGAGGATGTAATACTGACCTCCCAGTTGCCGGTTCTGCTTGCGGTCTGTTGTGGGATGCAGTTTCCGGTAGATCGTGTACTTTCCGCCCTGCATAATGGGAAGGGCGTCTTTGTCTGCATAGCTGATATAGACCGTGTCCCCCTCAGAAATCAGAATCGCATCATCCTTGACCTTGAAGATGTATCCAAGAGGATTGACCGTTTCTTTACGGATGAAACCGACGGCATCCATGGGCGGGTATGAATAATAGACGGTCTTTTCTTCGGGCATGGGCGTTTCCTGGACGAGTTCGACGGCACTTTCCTGAACAATGATTTCAGGCTCCGGGATATGAAAGGAGAATGTGTCTTTACCCTGTTTTTGAAAAAGCCGAATACGTTCACCGGGATAGATCCAGTGGGGATTGGGAATCTGTTCGTTTTCCTGCCACAATTCAGGCCAATACCACGGCGAGTCAAAAAATTTGTCCGACAAGTCCCAGAGCGTATCTCCTCGCTGAATCGTGTAATAGAATCCAGCTTCGTGTTCTATGGTTTCTTCGCCGGTGCCTGCTGTCACGCTGGGTGAGAAGGCGAGGGTTATAGCAGCGGATACGGTCAAGCACTTGAATATCTGCATAAGGCGTTTGCCGTTCATCACACATCTCCATTTATGTTATCGGTTGGTATTTGCAGTCGATAGTCCGATTAAATACCCCATTTTTAGGTGTTTTGTCAAGCATTTCAATAAAAAAGCCCTTATGCATAAATGCATAAGGGCTTTGACGTATTGTTCGTAACAGATGGGTAGATAAAAAAGGGCTTACATCATACCGCCCATACCGCCCATGCCACCCATGCCGCCCATACCAGGGGCACCAGCCGGCATAGCGGGTTCTTTATCTTCCGGCTTTTCAGCGATCATGGCTTCGGTTGTGAGCATCAGCCCGGCAACGCTGGCTGCATTCTGCAGGGCAAACCGAACAACCTTGGTGGGATCGATAACACCCGCAGCAATCAGGTCCTCGTATTTATCGGTTTCGGCATTGTACCCGAAAGAACCTTCCAGATTCTTGACTTTGTCAATAACGACAGAGCCTTCAAGGCCAGCGTTGTTGACAATCTGTCGCAGCGGCTCTTCGATGGCACGCATCACGACCCTTACGCCCAGTTTTTTGTCGGCCTTGATCTTGATTTTGTCGAGGGCGTCGAGGGAACGGACCAGTGCGACACCGCCACCAGGAACGATACCCTCTTCAACCGCGGCACGGGTTGCATTCAAGGCATCTTCAACACGTGCTTTCTTTTCTTTCATTTCTGTTTCGGTGGCTGCGCCGACATTGATAACGGCAACACCGCCGATCAGTTTGGCAAGACGTTCCTGAAGT
This sequence comes from Deltaproteobacteria bacterium, assembly GCA_003647375.1. The sequence goes on along the minus strand of QMMS01000005.1, from coordinate 6,769 downwards.
TTTTCACGATCATAGTCGGAAGACGTCTCTTCGGTCTGTGCGCGGATCTGCTTGACGCGACCTTCCAGGGAAGCCCGGGAGCCGGCACCGTCAACGATGGTGGTGTTGTCTTTGTCAATGGTGACCCGTTTGGCCCGGCCCAGATCCTTAATGGTCAGGTTTTCGAGCTTGATCCCCAAGTCTTCGGATACGACCTGGCCGCCGGTGAGAATGGCGATGTCTTCCAGCATGGCCTTACGCCTGTCACCGAAACCAGGAGCCTTGACAGCAGCAACCTGCAGTGTGCCCCGCAGTTTGTTGACAACGAGAGTTGCCAGGGCTTCACCATCCACATCCTCAGCAATGATCATGAGGGGTTTTCCCATTTTGGCGACCTGCTCGAGTACCGGTAGAAGATCTTTCATGTTGCTGATCTTTTTTTCGTTGATCAGAAGGTAAGGTTCTTCCAGGGAAGCAACCATTTTTTCTGCATCGGTGACAAAATAAGGTGAGAGGTAGCCACGGTCAAACTGCATACCTTCCACAACTTCCAGGGTGGTATCCATGCTTTTGGCTTCTTCAACGGTGATGACGCCTTCTTTACCGACCTTGTTCATGGCCTCTGCGATGATGTTTCCAATGGTTTCATCATTGTTGGCAGAAATGGTGCCGACCTGGGCGATTTCCCGCTGGTCTTTGGTGGGCTTGCTCATCCCGTGAAGCTCTTTGACGGCAACTTCCACGGCTTTGTCGATGCCGCGTTTGATGGCCATGGGATTATTACCGGCCGCAACGAGTTTCTGGCCTTCTTCGTAAATGGCTCGGGCCAGGACCGTGGCGGTGGTAGTCCCATCACCGGCCATATCACTGGTTTTGCTGGCGACTTCTTTGACCATCTGAGCGCCCATGTTTTCGAATTTGTCTTCGAGTTCAATCTCTTTGGCAACGGTTACACCGTCTTTGGTAACGGTGGGCGATCCCCAGGATTTATCCAAGACGACGTTCCGGCCCTTGGGGCCAAGCGTTACAACAACTGCATCCGCCAATGCTCTAACACCGTTGAGCATTGCTTCGCGGGCTTTCATATCATACTTAATTACTTTTCCAGCCATCGTTATTATCCTCCATATATCAGTAATTTAAATTATTCAATTATGCCAAGAACATCATCTTCACGCATGATCAGATATTCGTCGCCTTCGATCTTAACTTCGGTACCTGAATATTTGCCGAACAGGATCCGGTCACCCTTTTTAATCTCAAGGGGAATCCGTTTCCCATCATCACCGACTTTTCCGTTTCCAGCGGCAGTGACTTTGCCCTCTGCAGGTTTTTCTTTAGCGGTATCCGGAATGATGATGCCACCCTTGGTAGTTGTTTCCTCTGCAACACGTTGTACCAAAATTCGGTCCTGTAATGGTCTCAGTTTCATTCTGCCTTCTCTCCTTTTCTTAAACGTTCGTTAATAAGTAAAACCTAATGATTAAAATAGCTGCTTAAAATGATTGGGTTCAAATTGGTTAATCAAAAGTAAGCACACATTCATGTTTGTAAAGAGTTGTTATTAAGGTTTTTTGGTGTTGTCAGCCCCTTTGTTTTCGGTGATTTTATTTTCAGATGATGCCGAGGTCTTCTTAGCAGTCGATGCGGCTTTTTCGGACTTGGTAGAACCAACGCTCTCGGTTTTTTTCTCGGATGCGGCAGCGGGATCTTTGGACTTGTTTTTATAATCGGTCACGTACCATCCCGTACCTTTCAAGTGGAAGCTGCTTCGGGAAACAAGTTTGTGAAGCTTTCCGGAACAGTGCCTGCATTTGGTCAGGGGTTTGTCGGAAAATTTTTGAAGAGCTTCTTCAATAGTGCCGCATTTTTTACATTGATACTCGTAAATGGGCATGTAGTTCCTCCTGAAAAAGGTGTTGTAAACAAGGACTTAGAACAAATTCAGACCTAATATAGTGAGTGTTTTTGAGTTGTCAAGAGAGTGAAATCTAATATGAGCTATGTATTTTCAAGTTTGTTGATGGGCTCGCGCCATTGGATATAAAAATGGAGAACCTCCGGGAGGCCGTCAATGCGTACCGGGTGGAGAATTTTGTGAGTCAATTCGTGGACCCTGGATTCCTCGGTCATTCTTTCCTCGGGTTTTGCATTGAAATTCTGCAGAAATTTGCTGAATCGAACGATGTGGATGAGCTCATGGGTGAGAATGTAGAGTGCAAACGGGAGAAGTTCCAGTTGCTGATTATTAGCAATTGCCCCAAGAATTTCATGATCCTGAAGGCAGATCTTGTAATAGTCATAGGACGAGGACCCCAGCGAAGCGTCTTTGAGTCGGCCTTCATATCGGACAATCTGGGCGAATGGACCCGGAACGATCTCATCCGATGAAAGGTCGACGCGGGTCTTGACGTCAAATTTTGGTCGGAGCCATTCAGAAGCAGACATCTTGTAGTATTCGCTGACAAGTTCTTCTGCCATGGCAACCGACTCGTTGACCACATGGAGGTGGGCTTTTGAAAAAAGCTGTTTCTTTTTCAATAACTCAACTTTCTGGATTCAGCGAACGCGAAATGAATAATCCCATGGCGCTTTGCGAACTCGCCGCAAGGGCTCCTAACATCAGCGTTGGCCATAGTGTTAAACAGGTATGGTTGCCAAATGATCGTGTTTTCATATTGGATTTTCATTAACATGCGCTGATGTAAGGTGCCCTAAACGGCTCAAACAGCGCAAATCGCCATTGGATCACCCATTTTGCTCTATCGATGGTGAAACCCGAAAGTTGAGTCAATAATAAGTTCTCAGGTGTTCTTCTGTTTCTTCTTTTCCCATTCAAAATTCGATGTTGGACGTTTCCCGCCATGGCGGGATTCGATGTTCAATGGAAAAAATACCATCCTTTTAGATATCATTATCATGACTGCTTAGTGGGATCAACAGGATCCTGCAAACCCACGGTTAAAAAAATGAGAAAATATATGAAAAAGTATGGACATGTCCAATACAGAACTGTTATAAGATAAAGTTACATTCATAAATTCAGTTAAGATTAGGATTAAGACAGGAGGTGATCAATTGGGTAGTGTTATTAAAAAACGTCGCAAGAAAATGCGGAAGCACAAGCATCGAAAACTGTTGGCAAAGACTCGCCATCAGCGCAGAAAGGGTAAATAGCGCCCATCCATAAACGGCATCTTTTGGCCCAGAGCTGCGTTTTCGCTCTTTTGAAATCTTCGAAATAACCTGTTATTCGTGTGGTTTCAAAATCGCTCAGGCCTTGCTCTGAACCAAAATCCACCATTTCTGGATGGACACTAAATAAGATATAATATTTTTGGATTATAAAAAAAGAAAGCACCGGTTAAATAAAGCCGGTGCTTTCTTTTTTTCCAACAACGGTTTTAAGGGGTGTCTGAATATCCTTTGAGATATTTGAAGAACTCTGAATTCGTCGAAAGAACCAGCTCACTGTCTTTGCCCAAGGCCTCGCCGTAAAGTTCGAGCGTTTTCGTAAACGAGTAAAATTCCGGATCACGTCCAAACGCTTCCGCAAATATCCTGGTGGACTCCGCATCTGCGGTACCCTTGAGTTCCTGGGCTGTTTTATATGCTTCAGAAGTAATTCTTTTCAGGTCTCTTTCCTTCTCACCCAGTATTTTTCTGGCCTCACCTTTTCCTTCCGAGCGGAATTTTTCGGCAATCTGTTTACGTTCGGCAATCATTCGTCCGTAAACCGATTTTCTGACCTGCTCCACGTAGTTGATACGTTTGATTTTGACATCCACCAGTTCGATACCAAATGGCGTCAGCTTGGGCTGGGCCTGTTCCAGGATGATCTTGGTGATATTTGCCCTGCCGACATCAACGGCGTAGGTGGTTTGCTGTTCCCTCGCGTCCAGGCCGATTTCAAGGGTATCCATTTCGCGATTGGTGTTTCGAACCGCCTCGATGAGGCTGTGAGAGGTGATAGCGTTTCGGACGGCCGGATCGATAATGTCATTCAGTTTTCCAATGGCATTGAAACGGTTGTTGACTGTCTGGAAAAAGCTGACCGGCTCCACGATTTTCCATCTGGCAAAGGTGTCAACCCAGATGAATGTCTTGTCGAGGGTTGGAATCTGGCCTGGATCACCATCCCACCCGAGAAGATTCTTGGGGAAAAAATTGGCCTTTTGGATGAATGGCAGCTTGAATTTCAGCCCGGGAGCTATTTTGGGACTACCGACAATCCTTCCGAACTGTGTAATGATTACCTGCTCGGTTTCATCCACACTATAGGCGCCATTATAGACGAGTATCACGATGACTGCCGCAATAATTATGAGAAAGCCTTTTGATTTCATTTGGTAACACCTTCTTTTGAGCCTATATTGAGTAGAGGTAATAAATTTTTCTGGTCCGAATCGATAATGTATTTTTTGCCGAGCTTGGGGAAAAGATCTTTCAAGGTTTCGAGGTAGAGCCTTCGTTTGGTGACATCCTTGGCTTTGGCGTACTCGTTGTAGAAGGCAATAAATCGGGTGGAGTCCCCCTGGGCCCGGTTGATCCTGTCCAGGGCATAACCCTCGGCCGCCTTGATGGTACGGTCCGCTTCACCTCTTGCTGCCGGTATGGCCTTGTTGTAATCCTCCTTGGCCTGGTAGATCGTCTGCTCTTTCTCCTGGGTGGCCTGGTTGACCTCGTTGAAGGAAGGCTGGACCGGTCCGGGAACATTGGTTCTCTTCATTTCTATCGTCACGATGTGGACACCTGATTCGGCATTGTCCAGTTCCATCTGCAACACCCGTTTGGCTTCGATGGCGATTTCATCACGCTTGCTGATGACCTCATTGATGCTTCTATCCCCCACAACCAGTCTCATGGCCGCTTCTGACATGTCGATCAGCAGGGTCCGGGGTTCCTTGACCTTGAAGAGATAGTCAAATGGATTTTTGATCCGATACTGGACGATCCATGGGACCAGGCCGACGTTCAGATCACCGGTCAGCATCAGGGCGACGTTCATGTTTTCATTGGCGGAGACGTAGCGGGAGTTTTGAGCCCCCCTGGTGGTCGTAACCCCGAACTCTTCGGTGTTCACGCGTTTGACATTGACCTTGGTGACCTTTTCGATGCCGGCCGGCAACTTGAAATTCAGGCCGGGTTCTTCGGTACGAACGTATTTTCCAAAACGTTGCACGACTCCGACCTCATCCTGTTTCACCGTGAAGACCACCGAGGATCCAAAAAACAATACCGCGAGGATCAGAATCATCAAGAATCCCCCCGGAAGCTTGAACTTCTTGAACTGTTTAAACAGCTCGTCGACTTGCGGTGGAATGCCTTTACCATCCTGTTGCTGTTCTTTCAATTTTTCCCAATCCCAATTCATGATAGTTACCTTGTCGTAGGGTGATAGATGATTTTAAAAATTAAAGGTCTGTAGACGGATTCGACCCGAAATATAAAGTACTAATCTAAGATCCCAATGCCTCCAAGTCAAGGAAAAACGGAAAAAATCGGATGCCGACAGAAACGGACAGGGGTTTTTATTGACGAAACCGGTCTTAACTATGTAAAACTACCAAACACCAAACACCAAACACCAAACACAAAACACAAAACACAAAACACAAAATACAAAACACAAAACACCAAACACCAAATACCAAATTGTTGGCCGCATGACCAGACCAGATAAAGAAAAGCGATCGTTTGTTCACATAGGCAGTGTGATCCGGGGCATGTTGAAGAATCACCGTCTGGGAACGGACACGTCCCTGATCCGGGTCTGGGATATCTGGGAAGAAGCTGTGGGAGAAGTGATTGCGGCAAATACACGTCCGGCAGCCTTCAAGGGGAATTTGCTGATCGTGAATGCAACGAGTTCCAGCTGGCTGCAGCAGCTCAGATTTCTGAAGCCGGAGATCATCCAGAAGATCAACCATGCCCTGGGGGAGGTCCCGGTGAAGGATATTAAATTTAAAATCGGCCCGGTGGACTGATGCAAGACAGACTCACCCGGGATACTTTTTTCAACGGCAAGGTGACGGTCAAACAGGAGCAGGTGGGATATCGGTTTTCCATCGATGCCGTTATCCTGGCGCACCATGTCAGACCGAGGCCGGGTGAGCGGGTTGTGGACCTGGGAACGGGTTGCGGAATTGTGCCGCTGATTGTCGCTTATCGCCACCCGGCAACCCACATGTTCGGTATAGAGATCCAAAAGGAACTGGCAGACATCGCGGACGATAATGTCAGGGAGAATGGGATGCAAGAAACCGTCCGGATTGTCCATCGGGATATGCAGACCATCCAGCCCGCCATGTTCCAGGGACCTGTCGATATTGTGGTCAGCAATCCACCTTTTCACAAAGCTGCATCCGGAAGGATCAACCCGAACCGGCAACGTGCCGTGGCAAGACATGAAATCAGGGTAACCCTTCTTGATGTCGTAAAAGCTGCCGGTGACATATTGAAGACAGCCGGACTATTCGTACTTGTATATACGTCCGAGCGACTACCGGAGTTGGTCCAATATATGAGAGCTTGCAGGATTGAACCTAAAAATGTGCGATTTATTCATTCCAGGAGGGACAGTGAATCAAAGCTCATGATGATGGAGGGCATCAAGCAGGGACGACCGGGCCTGAAAGTGGGTCCGCCTATTGTCATTTATAATGAGGATGGTACCTACACCAAAGAAGTGGCAGATATGTTCCTCCCAATTTAATTTGTAGGCCATATTTTTTTAACCGGTTATCCGAAAAACTCAAGCTGATCTGTCTTGGCGGTCTGCGGAAATTCG
>QMMS01000004.1 GCA_003647375.1 Deltaproteobacteria bacterium | reverse complement strand
CATGCGGTGTCCCGGTGGTCAGTACAACTGGAGGCGCCCTCCCTGAGGTAGTAGGAGATGCCGGAGTCCTGGTACCGCCTGCTGATCCAAAGTCTTTGGGCCACGCCATACAAGACCTGTTCGACAACCCGGAGCATGCTTTACGGCTGGGGCAAAAAGGTTTCGAGCGCATTCAGAACCAGTTTACCTGGAAAAGAGCTGCAGAAAAGACTGTTGCGTGCTACCGGGAGGTCATCCATGATCACCATCGATTTTAACCGGATCCCCATCGCACCGGGTTCCCGCATCCTCGATGTCGGTTGTGGAAGCGGCAGACATACCTGCGAAGCCTACCGCTGCAGGGATGCCTTTGTCATCGGGGCAGACCTCGCCATTCAAAACGTCATGGAAGCCAGGAACCGTTTGCAGTTTCACGATCAACTGGGGGAGCACGGCGGCGGAGCCTGGCAGTTGAATATTGCAGACATCCGTCATCTGCCCTACAAACGTCACGCATTCGATCTGGTTATCTGCTCGGAAGTAATGGAGCACATTCCGGACGAAAAACAGGCCGTCCTGGAACTGGCAAGAATCCTCAAACCGGGAAAATACCTGGCCCTCTCCGTTCCACGCTACGTGCCGGAACGCATCTGCTGGATGTTGTCCCACGAATACCACAAGGTCAACCAGGGACATATCCGGATTTATCAGAAAAAAGGGATCATCAGCCTGCTGGAGACGGCCGGTTTCACCCATTGGGGAACCCATTTTGCTCACAGCTTGCACTCTCCCTACTGGTGGCTCAAATGCAGCGTAGGGCCTACCCGGGATGAGCATCCCCTGGTCAAGGCATACCACCGGTTCCTGACTTGGGATATCATGAAAAAACCCCGACTAACCCGTCTTCTGGATCAACTTCTCAATCCGCTCATGGGCAAAAGTCTGGTGCTCTATTTCAGGAAAAATGTCTAACTCGGAAATTTTATGAGCATTTATCATTGAAAGTTGGCTTTTAAGCATAAATCTTAAAAAGATGCTTTCAATTAGCATATTTTCTTATCACAGGTCTGAATAAGTTTGTGATCGGAAGCTGAAAGCACAAATCTTGTGTTGCTATTTTTTTCTTGCTGGAACCATGATATATATTACAAGTTGCAGCCTACGAAAGGAAAAGACATGATATGGATAGAGAGACCAGCGTCACGCATCTGCCGAATCGGTACGTCATAAATGATTCAAGCGCCGGCAGAGTTTTGATCTGCCTAGAAGCTCCTAATATTGCAGTTCGTATTGAGACCGGACTGACAATCTCCGCATCGGCGGCCCGCAAATCTTCTCCGGGCACAATATATCTCGACGGCGTCGCTCAGTGTGAGCCTTTCATGGACAATGAAAAGCAGACCTACAACTTTGACCACCATAAAGGATGTATACGACCTTTTACACTTTCAACCTGTGAACAGGTTTTAGTGATGATATTAAAGGGCATGGATTTGCGTAGCCGAGAATGGAGCGTATTTGCAAACGAACCTGATTTGGACACAATCCTCGCAATCTGGCTTATTTTAAATCATTTACGGATTCGAAATAAAGATTCCAACCGTCTGCGGTTTTTATATGCGTTGGTTCGTCTCGAGGGAATCATTGATTCTCACGGATTGGAGATGACCGAGTTTAGCGGATTACCACCAGAGTTGTATAAAAAGACGCTGGAAGTGATTGATTATTTGCGAATAGAGGAAATGGATTTAAAAAAGAACGCTAGGTGGGAGGGAAAAGACAGCCTTGAACACACTGCGTTAATATTGCAAAAAATTGACAGAATCATTTACAGGTCAGAAGATCTTGTTGATTTTAAAGAATTAAAAGAATTGGCTCGGGTTGAACTGGCATGTAACCGAATTGCCATCGTCATCGAAGCCGATCTGGGAATATACGAGCTTGAGTCCCCTCTGCAAAGGGTCTATGGCGAAAGACTTGGGCTGGTAATTCTAAAAAAAGGAGAAGGTCTATATACGTTGCGCCGTTTAGACCCTTTCATGCCAGGCGATCTAAGCGATGTTTATCGGATATTAAACTATATGGATCCTGGCGTCAGGTGTCGAAAAAATAGCAATCAATGGGGTGGGGCCGGTGACATTGGAGGCTCTCCGCGAGGATTTTCTACGAAACTAACCCCTGTCGAAATTGCACAAGCCTGCCGTGACGCCTTTCAGAATCCGAGTGCAGCCGTTTATACGTTCCATTTCTTCTATGCCATGGCTGTGGTATGCGCAATAACAGGGGCAGCTTTTATAAGCAATTTATTTGTTTCTTCCAGTCCCTGGCTCAGCGATACGGCAGCAATCGGCCTGCTCTCAAAAACCTATATCTCATTTTTCGTCGCATTGATATTTTTTACAGCGGTGGGACTCGTATTGATATCACGCGTGCGATTGTGGCAATTTGGGGTGAGGGTCCCAACAGGTAAAGATTGGTGGATTCTTTTACCGGTTATTGCTCTGTCTGCAATGGGAAACGGTGTTTATTTTCCGGATTCAGCTTTTCATTTGTTGAATTTCAAAGAAACCATAGGATATGTTTTTATCATCATCCCTATGGCATCTGAGTTGCTCTTCCGTGGTTTGGCCTACGGCATTTTAGCAGAAGGCACCCCAACTAAAGGCTGCAACAGCCGATGGTTTTTTTCCTATCCGGCGGTTGCTTCGGCAATTTTGTACGCATCTTTTATCACTTGCCTCGTATTCCTTCCAGAAATCTTCAAAGGCGCATTTCAAGTGGAATCCATTCCGGAAACGGCATTTGCTGCATTCGCATTCGGACTAGCAAACGGCATTGTCAGGGAGAGAAGTCATAGCATTTTCCCGGCCATTGTCTTTCACGCAATTGCCGTTGCTGTATTCGTTTTTTAAACTTTATTGCAGTTCATCTTTTCTGCGTAGGATACCGAGGGTCTTGACCATGGGTTCTTCATTGAACCGGCCTGAGGAAAGCGCACTCCGGTACACTTCAAAAGGTGCCTGGCCGCCATCTTCCGGGTTGGGAAAGATATCGTGAAACACCAGGTAGCCGCCTGGCATGATGTGATGGGCCCATGAGTCGTAGTCAAGATGGACGGTTTTCACCGCGTGGCCGCCGTCGATAAAAACCAGGGCGAGTTGGGTCTCCCAGCATCGGGCTGCCACATGGGATTGGCAGACCAGGGGTACGACCGTGTCTAAAAGATCGGCTTGCCGCAGGGTCTCTCTGAATATCGTGAAGGTATCTACCTGGAAGGTTTGAAAATTGAACAGGTCCGGATCGAAATATTCCTCGCCGGGCTGCTGTTCCTCCGACCCCCCGTGGTGGTCGACTGTGAACAGGATGCTGCCGATTTCCTTGCAGGCGGCGCCGATACAAAGGGTTGATTTGCCGCAGTAGCTCCCGATCTCCATACAGGGGCCCATTTTGCCTGCCTCCTGGGCGATGGCATAAAGTGCTTCCCCTTCCGAAACATCCAAAAAGCCTTTGACCTGTCGAAACAATTCGCGGTACGTATCAATCAATGTCCTCGTATCCTCTCACCAGTACCTCGCGTGCCTTAGCCCCGTCCGAAGGACCTACCAGGCCTTCCTGCTCCATGGTTTCGATGATCCTGGCGGCCCGATTGTAGCCAATCCTGAGATGCCGCTGAACCATGGAGATCGATGCCTGACGCGTCCTGGTGATAAGCGCAACCGCTTCGTCGTATTTTTCGTCATATTCCACTTCACCGTTTTCGGCAGCATTCTCCACCGGGGCCTGGATCACATCTTTCAGATACTCGGGGGGCCGTTGCGACCTCAGAAAATCTGTAATCCTGGCAACTTCGACCTCGGATATGTAGGCACCGTGGATTCGTTGGAGTTTTGCAGCGCCCGGCGGCAAAAACAGCATATCCCCATTTCCCAGAAGGCTCTCGGCGCCATTCATGTCGATGATGGTCCGCGAATCCGTTTTCGAGGAGACCTGGAATGTGAGTCGCGTGGGAAAATTGGCCTTGATGATGCCGGTCAGAACATCCACGGAAGGTCGCTGTGTCGCGATGATCAGGTGAATGCCGGCAGCCCGGGCCATCTGAGCAAGACGGGTCAGGGCGACTTCCACATCCCGGGATGCCACCATCATGAGATCCGCCAGTTCGTCGATGATGATGACGATGTAGGGGAGTTTTTCCGGTACGTTTCCGTCCTTATCCGGTCCCTGTCTGGCCATTTTCTGGTTGTACTGATCCACGTTCCGGGTCTTCTGCTCGGACAGAACCTCGTAACGTCGCTCCATCTCCTTCACCGCCCAGAACAAGGCGTTGGTCGCTTTCTTGGCACTGGTCACCACCGGCGTAATCAGGTGTGGGATGCCGTCGTACATGGAGAGCTCGATGCGTTTGGGGTCCACCATAATCAGCTTCAGGTCATCCGGTGACGACTTGTAGAGAAAACCGCTGATCATCGTGTTCAACGCAACGCTCTTGCCCGCTCCGGTAGCCCCGGCAATCAACAGGTGGGGCATTTTGTTCATCTGGTTTACAACCGGGTTCCCCACAATATCTTTGCCCAGGCACAGCGTCAGGGGTGACTTTGATTTTTCAAACACACTGGAAACAACGATCTCCTTGAAACAAACCTTTTCCCGTTCCGCATTGGGAATTTCGATTCCAATGACGGCTTTCCCAGGAATCGGTGCGACGATCCGAATGCTTGTTGCCCGAAGCGTCAAGGCCAGATCGTCGGACAGGTTGACGATCTTGTTTATTTTGACACCCGGGGCGGGTGCGTATTCGAAGGTCGTGATGACAGGGCCAGGAGTGACCGTTACCACGCTCCCATGCACACCGAAATCTTCCAGCTTTTTGGTGAGCAGCTTGGATTTCATTCTGAGATTTTCATTGTCAGCCGAAATCGGAACTGTATCCGGATCATCCAGGAAATTGACGGAAGGCAGCTGAAACCCCTTGTCTCCCCGCATGAATTCAAATACTTCCTGTTTCGGAACCGCCACCTTCTTGATGGGCCTGGGTTTGGGTGCCTTGATGGTGACTTCGGGTGTCTTTTGTTTTTTCTTTTCCCTGACAACCTTTGTCCGCTTCTTGGCCTTTTCCCTGCGTTCCTTCCATTTGATCAGCAGCATTTTCAACCTGCCGAAAAAATCCCCCCATTTCCGGTGGTTAAACTGGGCAAAGCGGATAAGCGAGAAGCCGGTTGTCAGAATAAATCCGATCAACCACAGCAGGAAAAGGATAATGATACCGCCGGTGTGATTGGTGTATTTGACCAGAAACGATTTCAGGGGAATGCCGATAACCCCGCCACTGGAAAAATGACCGCCGAAAATTGCGACGGAATCATTGTGGAATGCCAGCAGGCTACCGGTAGTGATGATGAGAAGCAGTCCACCCAGAGTCTTATAGACGGCGGTTCTGCCCGGTTGCTTGCCGAAAAAATGGATACTCATGAGAAGCAGCAGTACCGGCAGCCAGAATGATCCGATACCGAACAAACCGATGAGAATCCCGGCCGTATGGGCTCCGAATACCCCGAACAGGTTGTGGATGTCACCACCGGCCCGGGCATTGTTGATGGAAGGGTCATTCGGGCTGTAGCTCAAGAGGCTGATCAGCGTAAAAACAACCAGAAAGAACAACACAATTCCAATGATTTCTTTTCGCACTATAGCTCCGTAAAAAAGGGCAATATGACGGGACGACGCCCAATAGTATAAAAAAAATACTGCCGCAATACCCTTCGAACCTCGTGCCGGATCCTGTCGATCCTGTTGGTTACTTCCGGACCAATCTCTTCCACAATCTCCAAGACAACGCATTGGGCATCACGCACGAGGTGTCCTTTCTCCGTTTCGAAAACAAATCCGCGTGACACGATTTCCGGTCCAAATACGATGATACCCGTTTCCTCATCAAAAGCCATGTTCACCACTACCAGCCCTTCCTTGGAAAGGGTATGGCGCTCCTTGAGGACACTTCGGCCCACATCCCCGATCCCCTTGCCATCCACCAGCACTTTTCCCGTAGGGACAACCTCGTTGACAGAGACACCGTATTTCGCAAACTCGATAACATTGCCATCCTGCGCTACCAGCACACGTTTTTTGGGAATACCGACCTGTTGCGCCAGGCGGCTATGCAGGGTCAGGTGTCTGAATTCGCCATGAATGGGAATAAAGTATTTCGGCTTGACCAGATTGATCATGAGCTTCAGCTCTTCCTGAAATGCGTGACCCGACACGTGAATTTCAGAGATCTTTTCATAGATAACATCCGCGCCCCGGCGATAGAGATTGTTGATAATATTGGTTATGGCTTTTTCGTTGCCCGGGATGAATTTCGATGAAAGCAGAATCGTATCTTCCGGTTTAATGGAGATTTGTTTATGCGAACCAGCAGCCATCCTGGCCAGCGCCGACATGGGTTCTCCCTGGCTTCCGGTCATGATCATAACGATTTCGTTATCAGGGAGATCATCGATTGCAGTGACATCGATCTCACTGTCGGTGGGAACTTTTAGAAAACCCAGTTCCTTGGCAATGCGGACGCTCAACTCGATGCTCCTGCCATTGAAAAACACTTTTCGGCCCAGTGCAACCGCGATACTCACCACCTTCTGTATACGTGTAATATTCGATGCGAACAGGGCCACAATGATGCGTCCGGAACAATTGTTCGCCAGACGTGAAAGGGACTCCCCTATCTGTGTTGCCGAAATCGTATAGCCTTTCTTTTCCACGTTGGTAGAATCCGAGAGCAGTGCTAGAATACCGGTTTCACCCCACTGGGCAAAGCGACCCACATCCGTTTTCAGGCCATCCGGGGCAGTGTGGTCGATCTTGAAATCACCGGTATGGATAATGGTTCCCACGGGTGTCTTGACAGCCAGACCAACACCGTCCACAACGCTGTGGCAAACCCTGATGAATTCAAGTTCAAAAGGACCGATCCTGAGCGTGTCCCGGGGCGAAATCTCGTAGAGGTCTGTTGTCGCAAGGATGTCATGCTCCTCCAGCTTGTTACGAACAATCCCGAGTGTAAATGCAGTCGCATAGACAGGAACCTGGACCTCCCTGAGAAGGAACGGGAGCGCCCCGATGTGATCTTCGTGGGCATGGGTCAGGACGATGGCATGCACCTTGGCCTTGTTGGTACGGATATATTCCATGTCCGGGATCACATAATCGACACCCAGCATGTAGTCTTCCGGAAACATCAATCCACTATCGACGATAAAAATGACATCGTCATATTCGTAAACCATCATGTTCAGGCCGATTTCGCCCAAACCTCCCAGCGGTATGATTTTCAATGACATGTGCTATTCACAGGCTTTCTCTTCAAATGCGTTACAGATGGTTTTCCTCACGGTATCCATGAGATCATCCTTTGTTTCACGTGTATAACCGGACGTAGGTATGGGCGCCAGGATATCCATTCGGACCGATCGTGTCCTGATAAGCAGTCTGCCTTTCGGCATGATGGACCACGTATTGAAAATGACGACCGGTACGATGGGAACACCTGCATCCACGGACAACACGAAACCGCCCTTTTTAAACGGCAGGATCTTTCCGTCCCAGCTCCTGGTTCCTTCCGGGAAAATCAGTACCGATACCCCATTCCTGATTTTGGTCGCAGCCTCAGCCAGACTTTGGAAGGCTAGTTTGCGGTTGGACCTGTCGATACTGATATAACCACAGCCCCGCATGCCACGGCCAAATATCGGTATTTTGAACAACTCGGCCTTTGCCAGCCACCTGAACTGGACGGGAAGACACCCCAGCAGGACCGGTATGTCAAAATTGCTCTGATGGTTGGGCATCAAAATACAGGAACCGCCGATGTTCAGGTTTTCAAGCCCATTGACATGCACATGAATACCACTAATGAACAGAATGGATCGCGCCCATGCCCTGGCTACCAGATGAGGGGCATTTCCATCCCTGCTGAAAAAAGCGACGACGATAACGACGGTGGCCATAACAGCCGTTGCCAGAACAACATAGACAATGATGAAGATCGAATGCAGAAAATGACGTATCATGGGATTATGTAATGAGCTCCAGTTTTTTAAACACCCGGTCGATTCTGCTGATAATCCAGTTACGCTGTTCTTCGTTCGCATAGCCCATACAATCGCAGCGCACGCGTTGTTTGGTTCGGATCAGCAGTTCGCAGCACAACCTGCCGGGCTCAAGGTCCAGGGCAACATAGAACGGTTGACACGACTGGTGGGATGCCTGGAGCGATGTCAGCAG
The DNA here is from genome assembly GCA_003647375.1 of Deltaproteobacteria bacterium. Next base: position 32,846 of record QMMS01000004.1, on the reverse strand, counting down.
CGCCTCCTTCACCGGAATCCAGTAGATTCCTCCCAGTTCTGGTTTCCCATATTCATTTTCGATAAAGGCTTTGATTTGTTTATAATCTTCAGCTCTTATCTCATCGACAACATACTGTTTCATGATGTGGGAAACTACCACAGTTTTGCCTGGATCGCAATATATATGTTTAAATTGAAACGGCAATAACAACCGGTGGGGGTCGGCCGGGAAAATACTGTTGTAGTTTTCGCCATTTTATCATAGACTGCCGACGATGAAAAACAGAAACAGAAAACGATTCCTGGATCATATGGCCCTGATCGGATTCGGTGTGGCTATTTTCTACTGGGTCATCGAAGCATTGGTATATTCCATGCTTCCCAATGATATCAGTTTTTCCCAACGACTTATCGGACCTCAATTCAATGACCTTCTCACTCGATTCCTGGTCCTGTCCTTCTTCGCTATTTTTGGATCCCACGCGCAGTTCACCATCAACCAGCGAAAAATCGCCGAAGCCGCCATGCGTGAAAGCGAAGAAAAGTATAGAACCATTATCGAGAGTATCGAAGACGGCTACTATGAATTCAACCGGCAAGGCACCTTGACATTCTGCAACAGTTCCCTGGGCAAGATCCTCAGACAATCACATCAAAACATCACAGGCAAGGATATCCATTCCATCCTGGCCCAAGAAATTGGCCAAAAACTGATGCAGACCTTCAAGGCAATTTCACTTGATGAAGCCGTCCAGTCCAATGAACTGGACTGGTCTTTTAAAAAAAAGGACGGCACCGAAAGTTATTTTGAAACCACCTTATCCCTGATCAGAGATCCCAGGGGTGAAATAACCGGATTTCGAGGTTTTTTACGGGATATCACCCGCCGGAAACTGGCCGAAGCCATGTACCAGGAAAAATTGACCGCCGAGGCTGCCAGTAGGTCTAAGAGCGAGTTTCTGGCCAACATGAGCCACGAGATCCGGACACCCCTCAATTCGATTATCGGACTCGTTGAGCTCTCCCTGGACTCAGACCTGACAGCCGAACAGCGAGAAGATCTGAACGTTGTCAGATCTGCCGCCTATGCTCTCCTGTCACTCATCAACGATATTCTCGATTTTTCAAAAATCGAAGCCGGCAAACTCGAGCTCGAAGCCATTCCTTTCAACCTCAAGGAATTCTTAGGAGGATCCCTCAGGATCGTTGCAACCAAGGCCCATGAAAAAAATCTGGAACTGGCCTATCGGGTCGATCCTGACGTGCCGGAAATGATCATCGGAGACCCGTCAAGAGTCCGCCAGATTGTTCTCAACCTCATCGGCAACGCTGTCAAATTTACGGATAAAGGCGAGATTATCCTGGTGGTTGGCCCCGAAGTCGGCGACCGGAATCCATATCACCTGGTTTTTTCGGTCAGGGATACCGGTATCGGGATACCCAAGAAAAAACAGGAATCGATTTTCGGTGCTTTTGCCCAGGCAGATGGAAGCACCACACGCAAATATGGCGGCACAGGCCTGGGGCTGGCGGTATCCAAGCAACTGGTAACACTGATGGATGGCCATATCTGGATTGAAAGTCCCGTGTCGACCGGGCAGACCACCTCCGAAGGTGATGCTGTGGGACCTGGAAGCACTTTCCATTTTACCGCCCATTTTAAGCAACCTGTGACGGATATAGAATCCACAACCCATACACCGGACATCGATATCAGCGGTATAACGGGACTCGTCGTCGATGACAACCTGAGCAACCTCGAAATTATCATGGAAATGATGGAGAACTGGCATCTATCTCCCACCGGCACGACAACCCCTGGAAAAGCCAGGGATATTCTCTCTGAAGCCCAGGCGTCCGGGAATCCCTTTGGGCTGGTACTGATTGACTCCGATATGCCGGAAGCGGATGGGGTTTCCCTGGCCGGATGGATCAAGGCCCAAAAAAATCTGGATTGTAAAATAATCCTGATGAACACCTCGCTGCGAGACCGGCAGGTCGATATCGAAGGCTTGAACATATCTTCGTCCATCACCAAACCGGTAAGGCCATCGGACCTGCTTGATGCCATCATCGGAGCCGTTGTGCATACGGAAACCGGCCAAGAAAAAGAAGCGGAGGCACAAAAATCTGCACAGAGCCGGGAGATGCAACCTCTCAAGATTCTTGTAGCCGAGGACACTCCCTTTAACCAAAAGTTCATTACACGTCTGCTCGGCAGATGGGGCCACACAGCTATAATTGTAGGGGATGGCCGGAGGGCCGTTACAGCCGTTTCCGAGGATCGCTATGACCTCATCCTCATGGATGTTCAAATGCCGGAAATGGATGGGTTTGAGGCAACCGAAAAAATACGTGAGCTCGAAGAAAAAAAAGGAGAACACACCCCTATTATCGCCATGACCGCGCATGCCATGAAAGGTGATCGTGAACGTTGCCTCGATGCGGGAATGGATGACTACGTTCCCAAACCTATTTCTTCCGAAGCCCTCTTGAATGCCATCAGAATACTCGTACCGCCGGAACACCATGGACCCGACAAGGAGGAATCAGCCGTGATAGAGAACGCTCAGCCGGTAATCGATAAAGATGCTCTTTTGAAAGCTTTTGACAATGACTGGGATTTTCTAAAAGAGGTCATTGACATGTTTATCGCGGATTATCCGGAAATGCTAAAAAATATTCATGATGCCATCCAAACCAAGGATGCCCCTGCACTCCAACGTACGGCACATGCCCTAAAGGGCATGCTGGGAAACTTTCAGGTTGAAACAGCAACTCAAAAAGCATATAATCTCGAAAAGATGGGCGGTGAGGAAAATCTTGAACAAGCCGCAGATATCTATACTCAGCTTTCCACCGAACTCGACAGTCTCGAAAGAATGTTTTTAGATTTATCCGGGGAGACAATGAATTGAAGATACTGATAGCTGAAGACGAGGGGGTGACCCGGCGCAGGCTGCAGCACTTCCTCGAAAAGTGGGGCCACCATGTCATCACCTCGGAAAACGGACTGGATGCCCTGGAGCATTTTCTTTCCAAGGATTTCGACATCGTCATCACAGACTGGATGATGCCGGAAATGGACGGCCTGGAACTGGTGGGTCATATCCGCAGTCGGGGAAGAGAAAAGCCTTATGTCTATACGATTCTCCTGACGTCGAGGGGAGACAAGGAGGATGTGGTCAAAGGCTTATCCGAAGTCGGCGTGGATGATTATGTTGTTAAACCGTTTGAACCCGATGAACTGCGCGCCCGTCTCACTGTCGGGGAAAGAACCGTCAGGCTGGAGAGAACACTCAGAGACTACGGGGCAGGACTCGAAAAAATCGTCCAGAAACAGACCCGTCTGATCCGCCAGACCCAGGAAGAAACCATTCTTCGACTCTTGACGGCACTTGAATCCAGGGATGAAGAAACCGGAGGGCATGTCAGGAGAATCGGTCTCTACAGTGCCTATCTGGCCGAGGCCGCGGGGTGGACCGAGCAGCAGGTGAACGATATCCGTCTGGCCGCACCCATGCATGACATTGGAAAAATCGGCGTTCCGGACGCCATCCTGCAAAAGAAGGGACCTCTTACCACAGATGAGTTTGAGGTGATCAAGTCACACACGACCATCGGTGGTCAAATATTGGGGAACTCTGAATTTCCCATGCTGCAATTGGCCCAGGACATAGCGCTCTTTCACCATGAGAAATGGGAAGGAAAGGGTTACCCTGAAAACAGGTCAGCTGAAGAGATTCCTGAGGCAGCACGAATAGTTGCCCTGGTAGATGTTTACGACGCCCTCAGCCAGGATAGGGTTTATCGCAAGGCCGACCCAGAAGACGAGGTTCTCAGAAAAATGGAAAAAGCCAAGGGAAATCACTTCGACCCCTATTTTTATGACCTCTTTATAAAATCCCTGCCGGTGTTCCGGCGAATCGCCAGCGAAAATCCATAAAGGCAAGCAGCTGATTTACTACCAACGATAAGAGTGAGGAAATCCGAATATCTAATATCTAAATCCGAAACAATATCGAATACCCAAATGACCAAAACAGCTCATGGGATTATACTTTATACTGTTTGTTTTGATCATTCGAATTTGTATCATTGGGTATTGTTTAGGTTTTCGAATTTCGTGCTTCGGATTTAAGTGGCTGAGCCATGCATGAAAAACGAACATATTTCATCGTTGACGACGATCGGATCTTTATCAAGTTCCTGACCAAATACCTGACTTCGGATTTATTGACAATCGCATCCAGCACCACCAGCTCCAGTGCTCTCCAGGAAATCATACGCCTCAAACCGGATTGCCTCATACTCGACATCATGATGCCGGACATCGACGGCTTTGAGCTGTGCAAGCAGGTGAGAGCCGAACCCGGTCTGGACAACACCAAGATTGTCGTGGTCACCGGCAAAACCTATGAAATTGACAGGAAACGGGCATTTGACATGGGCGCCGATGGTTATATCGTCAAACCGGTGGCTCCCGATAAAATCGCGGGACAGATCCAACGCATAGTGGAAGACCGCGTCGAATTGACCTTCTGGGGCATCCGGGGTACGTTGCCCGTTCCGGGACAAGAAACTATTCGGTACGGTGGCAATACGAGCTGCGTAAGCCTTGAGTTTCCAAAAGGCAGTCTCTTTATCTTCGATGCCGGGACAGGCATCAAATCCTTGTCGGATCACCTCGGAGCCCAGAACCGTTCACAGATCGAGGCCAAGATATTCATTTCCCATCCCCATTGGGATCACATCAATGCCCTCCCCTTTTTCACACCCCTGTACAAGCAGGGCAATGAATTCGAGATCATGGGGCCGGCCCATGGGGACATTTCCATACGTGAACTGATTTCCGGACAGATGGATGGTGTCTATTTCCCCATCGAAATCAAGGAATTCGGAGCTACCGTATCCTTTCAAAACCTGAAGGAAGGCACTGTTTCCATCGACGGCATCAAGATTCAGACGATTCTGCTCAATCACCCGGGACATTGCCTGGGGTACCGGATCGATTACAAGGACCGCTCCATCTGCTACATCACCGACAATGAACTTTTTCCAAAAACGAGCCGCTTTTACAACAGCGCCTACATCAAGAAATTGACGACCTTCATCCGGAATACAGACGCATTGATCACCGATTGCACCTATAGCGAAGATGAGTACGCCCAAAAAGTTCGCTGGGGGCATTCATCCATCACGGAAGTGATCCATCTGGCACATCGTGCCAAAGTGGGCACCCTCTACGTGTTCCACCATGACCCCGGGCAGACAGATGCCGCCATCGACACAAAGAATGACCAGGCCCAGGCCCTCCTGAACGAATTGAAATCATCGACCGTCTGTATCACCCCAATGGAAAAACAGCACTTTATGGTTTAGAGAGCGTTTTAGGTTTTACGTTTTACGTGTTAGGCTTATTCGTTTAAAATAGTAATATATTTCAAACGAATGTCATTTGCTCCGCGTCATTTATGGTCATTTACTTCGTGTCATTCATTGTTGCTGTCAGCCATTAGTAACAATGAATATCGCGCATAGCGCAAATATCAGCCGCAGGCATAATGACATTCGAAGAATTAATGACAGCCGCAGGCGTAATGACGCCCGCAGGGTATAATATCGCACGAAGTGTAAATGACATCCGAAGGATAAATTTATCCGATTTCCCCTGGCCTTTGGCAAGCCTCGGCCAGGGGAACTTCAGAATATGAAATGATTAGGTCTCTTCAACGACAATTGCGTCTTCTTCACATACTTCCACACAACTCTCACAGCCCAGACATTCTTCCGCATTCACGGGTGATGATTTTTCATCAACCATTTCGAAAACTTCGGTAGGACAGACATCAACACATTCTTCACAGCCCACACATTTTGCCTCATCAACAGTAGGTACAAAAGCCATTTTTTATGCCTCCTTTCATAATGTTCAGTCATGGTGTCAATCACCATTTTTTTTAATCAACGAAAATGCCATTATACCAATTCATTTTTCGAGTCAAGACTTCTTACTGACAATTCGCAGAAATATCTTTATTGATATACCCGATCAGTGTGTTTGTCTCGTCGGCGGCATCCCCGTCACCAGGGAGCTCCCCCTCAACAAACCGGCGAAATAAAGATTGCGGGGCTATCCCCGGCAGCAGGTAGAGTTTCATGGAAAAGTTATCCGTAATTTCAACAGGATAGGTATCCAGCAACCCGGAATCGTTTAGGAGGGGCATGGGGGTATACACCAGTTTTTCACAATAGCCAATCAGGTCCCGCCGTTCCTCTTTCGCAATTGCCGCGTCCTTGTGGATAGCCGGGATCGTGGCCGCCAGGATAAACTTTTCGGTATCCGGTACATGCTCCTGGATCAACGTCAGAACGGAAGCAGCGGTTGTCACCAGGGGTCCTACGTGGCCATGAGAAAGCATGACACGAGACCATGCTTTCAGACGATCCAGTATCATATACTGAAACGTGTCCTCGTTCTCCCATGGTTGACCGGGCCCGGTGACCCTGTCCATGGACCGCTCATCGCCTCTGAGTTCCCGGTACAAGCTTCTTTCCATGGCTTCCTGCTGTAGCATCTGATGGGAGAGCCACTGGTTATGGGCGTCAAAATCCTGGGCTATCTGAAGAAATATGCGTGCCCGAAGGAGGGCATCCTGCTGCGATGCATCAGGGGAAACCGTCTGCCCTGCCGTCCTGATGTCTTGCCGTATCTGTGAAACCGACGACGGTTCAAAAAACGGAACCCCTTCCTGGTAACCCTTTAAAAAGGAGACCACACCACCGCGATGGCTCCGGGCCCAGTTTTCAGTTTCGGCCAGAATCTTATCAAAAATCCGGGAAACTTTCGGGTCAGGCACCTGTACATCCAGAAAACCCTGGGCTGCCCATTGTTCCATGGGTTTCGGGATGTGTTTCATGGAAGACTGAAATACCGAGATACCGCTGAAAAAATAGCGGCATGCGTTGATGGTCGGTTCCGTCACGTAAGTATGAGGAAAGAATAAGGGTTTCATCAGATCTTTTTCCGGTCCCTGACCGTAACACCCCGCAAGATGAGCTCTTCCCTTATTTTATCGGCAAGATCCCAATTTTGCTGTTGTCTGGCCTGGTTACGCTTTTCTAGAAGGCGCCGGGTGTCGGCGTCCGGGGCCTGAGTTTCAAATTCAAACAGGTTGAGAACCCTATCGATCTTTTTGAAGACATCGATGATCTTGGTAGCATCCGACTGGTTGAGGGCCTGTTCCGATATCAGCCGGTTGATCTTCTTGATCATACTGAAAATGGCTGCCAGGGCGGCGGAGATATTGAGATCATCGTCCATGGCATCCACAAAGCCGTGCCGGATATCGTACAATAGCTGATCCAGGTCCGGATAGTAAGGCCCATTACGTAATTCATGAAGCCTGGAGATACAGGAATCCATTCTTTGGAGCGAATTACCGGCGTTGACGAGTTTGGTCCTGGCAAACTGGACCGGTCTGCGGTAATGACTCGAAATCAGCCAGTATCGAATTTCCCTGCCACTGAATCCCATGTCCATGAGATGTTGAATCGTCAAGCCATCTCCCTTTTCATCCATTTTCTTTCCATCCACAAGCACCCGGTCGCAATGGATCCAGAAACGTGCCAGCGGTTTTCCGGTAAGGGCCCCGGCAATGGCAATTTCATTTTCGTGGTGAGGGAAGGCCAGTTCACGGCTGGCGGTATGAATGTCATAGCTTTCGCCCAGGTACTTCATAGACATGGCCGCACATTGGAGATGCCATGAAGGCCTCACGTTTCCCCAGTCGGTCTTGACGTAAATTCCTCTTTTCAGCTCGGACAATTTGGATCGTCTCAGGAGTGTAAAATCCCGAGGGTTATCCTTCTCGTATTCATCCAGATCGACCGTAGCCCCGAGCCGAATCTTGTCGATATCTACCCCCGATAAACGACCGTATTCCTTGAATCGCGAGATATCGAAATAGATTGAGCGCAGTTTTTCATAGGCAACGCCTTTTCTGACAAGTTTCTCGGAAATCGACACCATATCACCGGTGTGATCACTGGCTCTGGGATATTTTTCGGCCGGTTTGATGCCCAGCAACTTCAAATCGCTTTCAAATTCATGGATATGCCGGCGGGTAAAATCGGACAGCTCCATGCCGGCTTTTTCCGACCCGTCGATGGTCTTGTCGTCAAGGTCGGTGATATTCATAATGTGCGTCACATCATAACCGCAATAGTCGAGATACCGTCTGAGCAGATCGGAAAAAACAAACCGGCGGCACTCTGCGAGATGGATTCTGGCATGAGCCGTCAATCCACAGGAATACATGGTAACCTTGCCCGGCACCAGTGGTTTGAACAGCTCTTTTTTGCGGCTCATGGTATTGAACAGCTTCAACTCCACCTTGTCCCTGATGGTGAAAAGCGGTGTGCTCAGGTAACGTTCACCTCCGTCCGGCAATATGACCACCAGCGTCCCTTCGGTCATGTTGCCGGCTTCCTCCAGGGCAATGGCCATGGCGGCACCACTGCTCATACCGACAAAAAGGCCTTCTTCCAGCGCAAGGCGCCTTGCCATCTCGAAAGCCATTTCGTCTTCGATATTGATCTTTCTGTCCAGGCGATTTTTGTCGAATATCTCAGGTCGATAGGCCTCTTTCATATTCTTGAGACCTTGAATTTTATGCCCGAGATAAGGTTCGACACCAATGATCTCGATGCTCGGATCATACGATTTCATCCTGCGGGAGACGCCCATGGCCGTACCGCTGGTACCCAGTGTCATGATCACCTTGTTGACGTGCCCGCCTGTCTGCTCCCATATTTCAGGTGCGGTGCCGTCATAATGGGCCTGCCAGTTGGCGTCGTTGTTGAACTGGTCCGTCATAAAATAGTGATGTGGTTTTTCACGTACCAGGCGATACGCTTCTTCGATGGCGCCATCGGTTCCTAGGTGCCCGGGTGTCAGCAAAATTTCCGAACCCCTTGCCTTGAGAATCTTCCGTCGCTCCCCACTGACGGATTCCGACATGGCCAGGAGAAGCCGGTATCCCTTGACCGAACAAACAAGTGCGAGGCCGATACCCGTATTCCCACTGGTGGCTTCGATGACGGTTTTTTCCCGGGTGAGCTCTCCGGACGCTTCCCCGTTTTCGATCATCCGCAGGGCGGTCCGGTCCTTGATGGATCCACCGGGATTGAAGTATTCCAGTTTGGCCAGGATCTTGACCCTGGGATTGGGATTCAGGGCCCGGATTTCCACCAAAGGGGTGTTGCCGATGCAGTCTAAAATCGATCTGTCCATTATTTCTCTATTGGGTTGCTGGTAGCGCTCTATCCAACACGGCCAGGATCTCCTTCTCCACACTTTCCTGCGGTCTGGAAGCATCGATGATTCTGAAGCGCTGGGGTTCGAGTTGGGCCAATGCAAGATATCCTTCACGAACCCGCCTATGGAAATCCAGGGTTTCTTCCTCAAAGCGGGTTTCAGTTCCTGTTCTCTGCCCGTTTTCGATCTGTTGCCAGGCACGCCCCAACCCTGTTTCCGGGGGAAGATCCAGTAGAAATGTCATATCGGGTTTATAGTCGGCAAAGGCAAGCCCATGGAGTTGTGTTATCAGATCGATATCCAACCCTCTGGCATACCCCTGATAGGCAATTGTTGCATCATAATAGCGGTCACAGAGAATGACCTTCCCTGAGGACAAACCCGGTTTGACAATTTCGTCCAGATGCTGCGCCCTATCGGCCATGTAGAGAAGAAGTTCCGACAGGGAATTTAACCCCTTGTTTTTTGAATCGAGGAGTATTGACCGTATCTGTCTGCCGATATTCGAACCGCCGGGTTCTCTGGTCACGATAACGTCATGGCCCTTTTGACAAAGATAGTCATAAACACCCTGAATCTGGGTTGTCTTGCCGGAGCCCTCGATGCCTTCAAATGAAATAAACATTATAATGCTGGTTTCCCTCGGTAAAAATGCCTTCCCAGGAGTCGGTGAAACGATGTCCATGTTTCTCCGGGATCTTCTTTTCCCATAAATTCCCGAATTGCCTGTATCCGGGAGTCCATTTCATCGATACAATTCAGCATTACCGCCTCGATGGTTTTGGGTGGCTCCGGTGATCCAAGCTCCTTGCTGCCATGGTGACTGACCACCATGTGCTTCAGCAACAAGGCCGGTTCCTCAGGAAAGGAGGTGATGGTTCGTATTTTTTCCTCGATCATCTGGAGACCGATAACAATATGGTTCACCATCCTGCCTTCATCGGAATAATCAATGCCGATATCGTAGCTTAACTCACGAATTTTACCGATGTCATGAAGAATCGCACCCGACACGAGAAGGTCCCGATCGATACCGTTGTAGTGTTCAGCAACCTTGTCGGCCAGAACTGCCATGGAAAGGGTGTGTTCCAGAAGTCCCCCGATGTAGGCATGGTGCATTTTCTTTGCTGCAGGAGCCTTTTTAAATTGTGTCGTGAATGATTCGTCCCCCCAAAAAGCACCAAAAAGCGCTTTTAAATACCAAGCGTCCAGGGATTCCGACAGGGCCACAATCCGTTCAAACATCTGATCGACATCACGTTCTGTTGACAACGTGAAATCGGAGGGGTTTGTTTCATCCGGGGGAACCAGCGTAATCTCCTTGACCACGACCTGGAGATTGTTCCGGTATTCGCCCACGTGTCCCCTGACCGCCACCACCGCACCAGTCTCCGCTTGAGAAGAGATCTTCCCGACATTGTCCCAGACCACCGCCTTGATACTCCCGGTCCGATCGGACAGAATCAGGTTGAGGTAATTGTTGCCATCCTTTTTCTGGCCCATGGTCTTTTCTGCCAGGACAAAACAATCTGTCAGAACATCACCGGCACGTATTTGGTTGATGAATCGCTTTTTCATCGGACGCAAATATCCCATGATTTAAGTGTTTGAATTGATTGATAATCAGTCATATCACATTTAATGGGGGTAATGGATATATAGTCTTTTGCTATGGCCGCTACGTCGGAGCCCGAATCCCCGACAGATCCCTGTGCCGCAATTCCATGCCAGTAATAGGGCTGTTCTCTTGGGTCAAGGCGCTTTTCCATCTGTTCACGAAACGACTCGATATTTTGATTGCTGATCCGGACCCCCCGGATACGTTGCATGGGAAGATCGGGAATGTTGACATTCAAAAGCGTGCCCTCAGGCAGACCCTGCTCCATCACTCTTTTCGCCAGGTTCTCGGTAAATTCAGCTGCCTGGTCATAATAGCCCGGTGTTTTCCCCATGATGGAAACAGCCATGGCCGGTATACCGTAAAAGGCAGCTTCCCGGGCTGCCGCAAACGTTCCTGAATAGTTGATATGGATGCCGGCGTTGGCGCCTGGATTAATCCCCGAAATCATCAAATCCGGTCGCTCCTCCAGAAGTTCGATCATGGCCAGTTTGATGCAATCCGCCGGTGTTCCACTCACCGCATATGCCTTGTCACCATTGTTCAGGGATATTTTGCGGGACCTGATGGGCATTTCAAGAGTAATGGCGTGACTGATGGCGCTTCGCTGCTGGTCGGGCGCCACAACGACCGCAGAGAAGGTGTCTGAAAACCGCCTGTGGAGCGCCCTGAGACCTTCTGCATAAATCCCGTCATCATTCGACAATAAAATTTTCATCCGTCCCTGTTCGTCCGAGAAGTTCTCCAAAACCCAGTGTCATCACCTTTGGTTATTTTAAGGCAGCATACCCCCAAGAATGAATCTTCATACATCAATTGCATTGATTTGAAAAGGACTTCGCATGGATCTTATTCTTGATTTTTTCAATACGTTGGCTTTATATTGATTAATTTTGACAGATGCAACAGGTTTGTTTCCCTGAAAAGAACCCTCATGCGAAAGCCCATGTACCATCTCAAACGTCGAACGAGTCAACATGGCTGGTACAACTTATCTGCGCGCATGCTTCCTGTCCTCGGCGTTTTTTGCCGCAGCGGTTGTGTTCTCTGCCTCATGTTGCTGTTTTATGGAATCGTCTGGGGTCAAAACCTTGACAGCGTCCTGGGAGATACACAGATTCCCTGGCATATCACCGCCGACGAGATTAGCTTCGATGAAACTCTTCAGATTTACATTGCCACCGGGAATGTAGTCATCTCAAAAATGGACAAACAAATTACCGCCGATACCATCCATTTCGACCACAAACAAATGAAAGCACTGGCAGAAGGGCACGTTATCATGTCCGTAGGCCAGGATCTGATAACAGGAGACAGCCTTCAAATCGATCTCGAGACGGAAAAAGGAACCCTCCATAACGGTTCTGTTTTCCTGCGTCAGGAAAACTTCCACATAAGCGGCAACAAGATCGTCAAAACAGGCAAAGAGTCCTATCATGTCGACAAGGCCAGCCTGACCACGTGTGATGGGGAGAAACCGGCCTGGAAAATAACCGGCAGAAACCTGAATGTTACCATCGAAGGCTACGGCTATGCCAATCACGCTGTATTCTGGATCAAGAATATCCCGGTATTCTACACGCCCTTTATCGCATTTCCGGTAAAATCGAAACGACAGACCGGCCTCCTGCCACCACAATTCGGAACCTCTTCCCGAAAGGGTTCTGAATACCATCAGCCTCTTTTCTGGGCCATCAACGACAACATGGATGCTACCTTTTACGATCACTACATGGCCCGGCGCGGTAACAAACTAGGTGCTGAATTTCGTTATGTCATGAGTCCCCTCACCAAAGGGTCGTTGATGATGGATTACCTTAAAGACGACAAGGTGGATAACCACGCGGACGGCAATCATGACTGGGGCTATGACGACGAACCGGATGAAGATGTTCTGCGCCCCAACAGGAATCGCTACTGGTTTCGCACGAAGCACAACCAGTTGTTGCCATGGCATTTTTCAGCCATGGCCGACCTCGACATTGTCAGCGACCAGGATTACCTCAAGGAATTCACGAGCGGCTACACCGGTTACAACGATACAAAAGATTACTACAATGATGAATTCAACAGGGATATCGATGACTACAACGACCCCATTCGACTCAACCGGTTTAACATAAACCGTAACTGGTCCAGCTTCAGCCTCGATGCCGAATTCAGATGGTATGACAACGTCATCAGCAGACAGCAGGAAGACCGGGACACCACCGTACAGAGACTGCCGTTCATCCAGTTCAACGCACCCAAGCAACAGTTGGGATCGTCTCTGTTATACGGAGCTATGGCCAATGAATATACTTATTTTTACCGGGAAAACACCGATACCGCAAATCGTGTCACCCAGGATCACCGGTTTGATGTCTATCCCAGGATCTACCTGCCCTTGAGTTGGAAAAACTATTTTACGCTGGAGCCGTCCATGGGCTTACGGGGAACTTATTGGCAGGTGGTGGATCATGAGGATTCGGATGGCGATACAGACAACGACAAAACCTTCCATAGGGAACTCATGGACTACCAACTCGATTTGTCTACGGAGGTCTATAATATCCTGCACACAGGCAGTGATCGGATCGATCGCTATAAGCACGCCGTCATCCCCAGGATTGTCTATACCTATATTCCGGAAGAAGACCAGTCGACCTATCCCGATTTTGATGATAAGGACAGAATCGGGAAGCAGAACCGGCTGACCTATTCGTTGACGAATCTGCTCACCTACCGGTCCAGGCTCAAGAATAAAATATCAGTAGAGGACGAGACCAGCGGCCCGGAATATCATTACCAGCGATTCCTGCGCCTCTATCTCGAACAGAGTTACAGTTTCATCTCGGTTGATGAAGACGACCTTTCGGCGTGGGAAAACAAGAAAACCCGCAATTCTTTTTCACCGGTGTTCGGGCGCGTGGAACTGACGCCGGAAAAATATATCACGTTAGAGGCGGATGCCGAGTGGTCGACATATGAGAACGCGTTGATATCTCGTAATTTTTCGACGACCATGTGGGACCGTCGAGGCGATCAGTTGTCTGTTGAATACCGATACAAGCAGAATATCCCCGATATCGGCCAGAAAGGTCTGAAATCAGCCTATACCAAGCTGTCGATCACCGTGACGGAAGCCTTATCAGCTACCGCCGAGTATGAAAAAGATCTGTACGAAAATAATCATCTCCTCACGAGTATCGGAGCCCTCTACAAGGCCCAATGCTGGTCTTTCCAGCTGACATACACCCGGGAAGAGGGAGACGATAAATATGACTTCATGATCGGCTTCCACGGTCTGGGAAAAATTGAAAGTGATTTTTAATTATGAACTAAAGGGTTCAAGGGGTCGAATTCTGTTGTGTATGGTTCAACAATAATGTTTAAAACATGTGGGAGAATTGTGTCGCAGGGAATCCAACACTTGAATCCTGGACCCCTTGGACCCTTTCTCAGATAGGTAGAAGAAGTACATTCTGTTTAAATTTTTGTTAATACGGTTTCTAATAAAGAGAAAATTATCAACATGAATCATGACATATTAAAGCAAGAATGGTACGTTATCCACACCCGCAGCCGGTTTGAAAACGTGGTCTGTGATGGACTGCTCAAAAAGTCGTTCGATGTGTTCCTGCCCAAGGTACAGATTCCCAGTAAACGTCGGGACAGAAAGCTGATGATTTGGGTTCCCGTGTTTCCCGGATACCTTTTTGTCAAAACGGATATGAGTGTTCATGAACATCTGAACATTGTCAAAACCATCGGAACCGTCCGCCTTGTCGGCACCAAGAGCGGGCCGGTATCGGTTCCGGATGAAACCATTGCCTCGCTCAAAATTATGGTCAACAGCGATAGCCCCATCATCACAGGAAAACGCATGATCAAGGGGGATAGAGTCATGGTCGTCAAGGGCCCTTTCACCGGTGTCATCGGAACTTTTTCAAACTATCGGGGAAAAGGCCGGGTTGTCATCAATGTGGATGCCCTCGGGCAGACAGCCGGTGTGGAAGTCCATGAAGACGACATCGAACCGCTGTCTAAAATATTGGTATAACGGTTGCTTCATTCTTCGTCATCGTCATCATAATAAAGAAAGGCCTTTACGGTTTTTAAGTGATAAATTAAAAAGACCACTATCAGCACCGTAATGATGATCCCGCTCCATTTTTTCAGCACGTCAATATGAATGTACTGGTTGATAAAGTTGATCATATTGTTGCCGATAAGGGCATAGATCATAATCGAGGCCAGGGTTCCGCTGAACACGATCAGAAAATTATTGATCGCCTTGTAGTTTAGCAGGTACCCGATGATGGCCCCTATCACGGGTCCTGTCATGAAAAAGGGGAACATGACAAACAGGAAAAGCCCAATAGAACCGTATCTTTTAATCTTGGTCTTCTGCATCTGGGCGGTAAGTTCCGCCTGTCGGACAGCACTGTCAAAGAGCTTCGGCTGGATGATGTTTCGCATCACCAGGACCACAATGCCGTATGCATGTAGAACGATAACGACTTCAAGGAAAAAATTGTATAAAATCGTATAAAAAAGAGAAATGTCTGCGGAAAGACAAGTGACAATTCCCAAGGCTCTTCCGCCCATAATATGGATAATAGCGGTTGAAGACAGCACCTTGTATAGGCCGGGGTCTGTAAAAAGAAGATAGAGAAAATAAATCCCAGTCAGAGCCGCCAGAACAAGCCCCAGCAACAGGATTTTCACTTCTATCATATTTAGGCGTTCCCTTATAAGATATGCCAGTTTTTTCAGGCCTTTATTACAAAGAGAAAACAATCTTTTAAA
Source organism: Deltaproteobacteria bacterium (assembly GCA_003647375.1). Next base: position 17,137 of record QMMS01000004.1, on the reverse strand, counting down.
AATTATCATCTATTTAGTATGCATCTGATGTTCATATAATAAACCAAAGAAATAAATATGGATACAGCCATGGGCCTCTTACTTAAAAAAAATACTTATACTGCTCTATTAGCGGCATTGTCAATTGTTACATTTGATATGCCATCAACCAGATATAACGGGATTTGCATGTCAAATTTCACGATCTTTTCCAATGGAGACAACAGCTTTTCAGAACCCGACGGCTGTGAATAATACTATTTTATCAATCCGATGATATGATTCCTTAATTTCCAGAACACCCTCCTTAAATCTTATTCGCACTACAATGTATTAATAATAAAGTCAATATCCGCCATGTCAGCATTGCGCTGACATGGTGATAGTGCTGGCTTTCATCACAATTTCCATTATTACAACGAATCAATATAATTTGTTTTTTTTGTTGACAGCAAAAAAGTTTATGTCTATACCATACTAAAATGATATAGATTAAAAAAGTCTGATACAGGGGGTCACTTTCATTTACGTGGAATTTTACCAAACCGAGGAAGACGAAACCCAATGAAGTTATCAACTCGAAGCAGGTACGGCGCAAGAATTTTAGTCGATTTAGCCCGGAATGACGACCAGGGTCCTGTTCAAATCAGCGATATTTCCAAACGCCAGGATATTTCCGTCAAATATCTCGAACAGCTTATTCGACCACTAAAACAGGCCAATCTTATTACCAGTATTCGCGGACCCAAGGGCGGACACCTGCTATTGGAAAAGCCGGAGAAGATTACATTGGGTCAAGTTGTAAGATTGTTTGAAGGGCAAAGTGAATTAGTTGAATGCATCAGCAAACCACAAAACTGTGCCATGTCCGACGATTGCAAGCTGAGGTTGGCATGGGAAGATGCCACCCATGTATTATTAAAAAAATTAGATACAATAACCATTGCTGACTTAATGAAAGACAACTTTACCGTCGACAAGTAATTCACAGCCATGTCCTGGACAAGCAAGATCAGATTTGCTGTTTAGAACAAAATTACTATCATCATCCACGCTTAACAATTAAAGTAACAGGAGGGCAAAATGAAGAAAATTCTCATTTTAGGATCAGGGGCCGGCGGTACAATTGTGGCTAACAACTTACGTAAAAGATTGAGCCCTAAGCAGTGGGACATCACTATTATCGACAACGATGAAGTTCATCATTACCAGCCCGGATGGTTGTTTATACCTTTCGAGATCTACACGCCGGCGGATTGTCAGAAGCCAAAACGGGATTTCATCCCCGACGGTGTCAATTTTGTTTTTGATGAAATAGTCGGTATAGACAAAGGAAACAACACAATTGAAGGCAAAAAAGAAAAATATACTTACGATTGGCTTGTGATTGCTTCGGGTTGTTCAATCGTGCCCGAAGAGATCGAAGGCATGATGGATGACTGGCATAACAACATTCATGATTTTTATACCTTGGAAGGCGCCGTTGCTCTTCGAGAGAAGCTGAAATATTTCGACAAAGGACGATTGGTATTCAACATTGCAGAGCTACCCTATAAATGCCCGGTGGCACCTCTGGAGTTTATTTTTATGGCCGATTGGTTTTTTGACAAAAAGGGCGTGCGCAATAACATAGAAATCGAGTTGGTCACCCCTATGGCCGGAGCATTTTCCAAACCAATCGCATCCAGCATACTGGGTGACATCGCCATTCAGAAAAACATCAAAGTGACTCCAAACTTTGATATTGCTCAGGTTAATGCTGACGAAAAGACCATCGAATCACACAAAGGTGATAAGGTAGATTATGATCTGCTGATATCCATACCGCCCAATTTCGGTGCTGAATTTCTCAAGGGTTCTGGTCTGGAAGATCCTCTTCGATTCGTCGAAACAGAACATTTTACTCTGAAAGCCAAGAACGCAGATAACATATATATTATCGGGGATGCCACGAATGTTCCGGCCTCCAAAGCCGGGGCTGTGGCTCACTATGAGGCAGAGACCCTTATCAATAACATTGTTCGGGAGATTGACGGCCAAGAACCCAAACCCACCTTCGACGGGCATGCCACATGCTTTATATGCTCTGGATACGAAAAAGCATTTTTGATTGATTTTAACTATGAATACGAGCCGCTGCCCGGCAAATTTCCATTTCCCGGACTCGGACCCTTCAGCCTGCTTGGAGACAGTTATTTAAATTACTGGGGCAAGATGATGTTTAAGTGGGTGTATTGGAACATGATGCTAAAAGGTGTGGAATTGCCACTGGAGGATCAATTGACCATGGCGGGTAAAATGCGACACGCCTTGGTGACAGGATAAAAGGAGGCAGCCATGACTAACGAAGAATTAATTATAGAGCGACTCGATCGTATCGAAAAGCAGCTGACTCCGATCTCTCAAACTGCCAATGGTATCAAAGACCTTCGTGAAGATCTAATACCCTTGAGCGGGCAGGCTTTCCGCCTAATTGCCCGTGAACTTGAGGACGTGGAATCAAGTTTCCAGTTAGAAGATTTGATGGGGCTGCTAAAACGTACGCTACGGAGCGTCAAACACATTATCTTTGCAATGGAACAATTGGAGAATATCGTAGACCTTGTCGCAACCATCGAGCCCCTGCTCAAGTCTGCTGTTCCGCAAATGATCAACTATTTGGATGATCTTGAACAAAAAGGTGTGCTGCGAATAATCAATGCAACTTTGGACATACGTGCCAAAGTGGCTACCGCTTACACAGCCGAAGATATCGATCAGATTGGTGACGGTGCGGTGGCACTTCTTGGGCTCACGAAAAAACTCAGCGATGCGCAATCGATTGAATTTTTGGAGAAGTTATCAAATCTGCCATCACAGATTGATCTGGCGAGCGCCAAACCCGTCGGCCCGATTGGAATGCTGGGGGCTTTGTCCAGCAAAGAGGCCAGGCAGGGATTGGGTGTGCTGATGGAATTGACCAAAGCCATGGGCTCACTTAACAACGGTGGCCGTTCATCCAAATCTGATCAACCTGAAATCATTGCCTGAGCGACCAGGTAGGCTGGTATGACAGGCTATCTATTGGTCTAATCTCCAACACTTATTTTGTGACCTAAAGATGGATTTTTTTCAACCAGTAGGAGAGAACCCATGGAAAAAAAGATGGTTCAATGTCAGGATGGGCGGCGCAGACAGGCTCGTATCCATGGAATGCCCAAGGAAGAAGGCGCTTTTAGAATCTGGAAAGCCGGTATAAGATTGAAAGGAAAACACGTCAATGGGGAAGCATGGTATAGTTATAAAACCAAAACGTGGTATTTTCTAACAGATCCGGAAGGAAAGCATTCCCATTTGATGGACCGCATTCACAACCAAATGAGAAATGAGTCCATCAGGCAATTTCAAGATCAGTTAAAAGTTTTGCAAACGCGATATAGTATTGAGAAACAAAAGATTGTTGAACATCGTGCTGCCATGAAAAACATTGAAGCTGAAATGGAACAAATCGTGGCGTACATCAACAAAACAAAAGCCGGCGTACCTGCCGAAACGGAAAAATCGTTGGAATATTCAACGGTTATCAGAAGGTAATATCGGTATTTTTTCGGAAGAGAAAACAATGCCGGGAAAACGCGTGGTAGGGACGAACACGCAGCGGGCGCACACACAGGTTCGCCCCTACCACGGGTGATTCAATGGTTTGATGCCCACAAATGAACACATCATCCGCAACGAAAATGACGGGAAAATAGCAAAGCCTACCTGCTTGCCGGAAATGCCGACACGGCACTCTTTCAATGAAAGTAATTATTTATCAACATTTTAGACTGTTAGCATTAAGTTTGTACTTGACTTTTCGCCAATTCATCATTAAGACTCTCTACAATATATCGTGATGATATGGAAATGTGGGAAGGAGGGCGTATGAACAAACTAGAACTGATCTCCGCTTTGAAGAAAGAGGCCAATATATCCAAATCTGAAGCTGCCAAAGTAGTTCAGATGTTTTTTGATCATATGGCGGAAGCCTTGGCTCGTGGAGAGCGTGTAGAAATTCGGGGTTTGTGTAGTTTCTACGTAAAAAACTACACAAGCTATATGGGCAGAAATCCGAAGACCGGCGAAAAGGTGTTAATCAACCCCAAGAAGCTCCCTTTTTTTAAATCCGGTAAAGAGCTCAAAGAGCGGGTAGATTATTAGATTTGTGCCAGGATTTGAATCCATAGTCGATCAGGAAAAACCTGTCAGGCTTCTATCGAGTATTATTCAGAAAGGGAAAATCCCCCACGCGCTGCTCTTTACAGGTATTGAGGGCGTCGGAAAAAGGAAAGCCGCAAGCGTATTTGCCATGGCCTGCAACTGCCTGGCAGCCACCTTCCCGAACCAGCAGGTTTCAGACACGGAAATTGATCATGAAACGGAAGGTAGACCACCATCGCCATGTGGCAGCTGCAAATCGTGCAGGAAAATCATCTCCGGAAACCACCCTGATGTTATCTCAATACAACCCGACAGGGATCACATCCGGATAGGGCAAATTCGTGACCTCTGTCACATGCTCGCCATGAAACCCTATGAAGCGAGATACCGGGTCGTGGTCATATCCGATGCACATGCCTTAAATCCGGGAGCCGGCAACTCCCTGCTCAAAGTACTCGAAGAACCACCGGACAGAACGATCCTGGTCCTTACCGCTCACCATCTGCATGATCTTCTTCCCACGATCGCTTCGCGGTGCCAGCACATTCGATTCAACCCGATATCACATGACGTTCTAACGGACTTTCTTGTGACCAAAAAAGGAATATCTCTTCGGGAAGCAGACCTGCTGGCAACTCTGGCAAAAGGCAGTCTCACGGGAGCGCTCTCGCTTGTGTCATCCGGATGGATTGAGCAGAGAGCGTGGATCTTGCAGATGATGGATAAGGAACCTTTCAGTCAATCACCGCTGGATCGAGTGACAACCCTCCTGGCCTTCTCTGAAAAACTGGCTCAAAAAAAAGACCGGGTTGAAGATGCGCTGGAAATTCTCAAGATATGGTTCAGGGATTTGATGATCTATCAACTGTCACCCGATATGGTCGTCAACAAGGATTTATCCCACACGTTGAAACGGCTTTCGGAAGAGGCTGCGATGGATGATCTTCTTTCGGCATATGACGCCATTCAATCTGCACAGGAAAAGCTCAACGGCAATGCAAATCCAAGATTGACACTCGATGTCATGATGATGAAACTCACGGAGTTCGATCATGAAAAAAGTTGTAGGCATCCGATTTAAATCGGCTGGGAAAATATATCATTTTGACTGTGGCGCCTTTGTCTTGAACGAAGGCGACGAGGTGATCGTTGAAACGGAAAAGGGACTCGGCTTCGGTTTTGTTGCGATACCGCCTTTGCTGCAAAATTCGCCAGAAACCGGCCGACCGCTGAAAAAGGTCTATCGAATTGCCAATGAAAAAGATCACCGGCAGAGAAACACCAATCTGGGCCTGGAACAACGCGCATATGCCTTCTGCATGAATTGCATCAGAGAAGGCAGACTCAAGATGAACCTCTTCTCCGTTGAAAGTACTTTCGACTCGAACCGTCTAACGTTTTTTTTTACGGCAGACGGTCGCGTAGATTTTCGCAAATTGGTGAAACGCCTTGTCAAGGAGTTTCGGACCAGAATTGAGATGCGCCAGGTTGGTATCCGAAACCAGGCAAAGATGTGCGGTGGTATCGGTCGCTGTGGCCGTGAAATATGCTGTTCCGCATTCATCGAAAAATTTGAGCCTGTTTCCATCAAAATGGCCAAGCAGCAGGGCCTGTCGTTGAATCCAACCAAGATTTCCGGCCAATGCGGTCGACTGATGTGCTGTCTGACCTATGAAAACAAGACATATCAACAATTAAAATCCAGTTTTCCCAAGATAGGCAAGACCATCCAGACCAAGGACAAAACCGGCAAGGTGATCCGACATAATGTCATCGGCAGGCGCATCGCCATCCGTCTGCGCGATGGGTCCGAGATGGAAGTAGGCGTAGACGATATCAACAACTAAATATAAGCTCTAAATTCGAATATCGAAATACGAAACAAGTCTGAATATTATTACTGGAATAAGTACGCAGGAGCATATATGACCACCCCTTTCTATATCACAACACCCATCTATTACGTCAACGCAAGGCCACATCTGGGGCATGCTTATACCACGATCATCGCCGACGTTGCCACCCGGTTCCAGGCCATGCGACAGGCCGAAACCTTTTTCTTGACGGGAACCGATGAACATGGAGACAAGATCTTTCAGGCCGCCGAAAAAGAAGGCCTCAATCCCAAACAATATGTAGACAAGATCAGCGCCTTGTTCAGGAACCTTTGGCCGGAACTCAATATTGGCAACAACCACTTTATCCGTACCACGGATCCTTCCCACATGGCTGTTGTGCAGCAAGTGCTCAGCAGGATACACGCTTCCGGAGACATCTATTTTTCGGAATATAAAGGTCTCTACTGTTTCGGCTGCGAACGCTTCTACACGGAACGCGAACTCATCGACGGCAAGTGCCCGGACCATGAGGTTGAACCGAAGATCATCAAAGAATCGAATTATTTTTTCAAAATGAGCCACTATCAAGACTGGCTGATCGAGCATATCCAGCATCACCCCGATTTTATTCGCCCGGAACGCTACCGCAACGAGGTGCTGGCCTTTCTCAAGGAACCCTTGGAAGATCTCTGTATATCCAGACCAAAATCCAGAATTTCCTGGGGCATCACCCTCCCCTTTGATAAGGATTATGTCACTTATGTCTGGTTCGATGCCCTGCTCAATTATATATCCGGTCTCGGGTATCCGGACGGCAAACTGTTCAAGACCTTCTGGCCCGTTGCCCAGCACATTGTCGCCAAGGACATTCTCAAGCCCCATGGGATCTACTGGCCCATTATGCTGAAAGCGGCCGGAATTCCCATCTACAAACACCTGAACGTCCATGGCTACTGGAATATCGATCAGAGCAAGATGTCCAAGAGCCTTGGCAATGTGGTCGAACCTCTGCAGTTGAAAAATGTTTACGGCCTGGATGCCTTCAGGTTCTTCCTGATGCGGGACATGGTTTTCGGGCTCGATTCAAACTTCAATGAAGAAGCCCTTGTACAGCGCATCAATTCAGATCTTGCAAACGATCTGGGAAACCTTGTCAGCCGTGTACTCTCCATGGCACGAAAATACTTCAAGGGCGTCGTCCCTGCGCCCGATACCGGTCTGGTCGACACCGGTTGGATGGAACTGAAATCTGCTGCCATGGCTGCCGTTACCGAATTTGACGAACAGATGCAGGTCTTTGCCTTCCATAAAGGTATCCTGGCCATATGGGAACTCATCAGCCGGATGAACAAGGCCATCGATACCGCTGCCCCCTGGAATCTTGCCAAGAGCAGCAATCAGCAGGCTGAGTTGAAAACTGTTATCTACAACCTTCTGGAGGGACTCAGAATTGTTTCCGGATTGATATACCCCATCATGCCGGATACTGCTCAGAAAATGCAACGGCAACTGGGCCTTGATCCTGAATCAAGGTTCTACGTGATAGAGAGACTCGAACGTTGGGGTGAAACCCTTCCAGGATCACAGTTGCCGGCATTTGAACCCCTGTTTCCACGCATAGAAATGACGTCGAAAGCAGCCCCTGACGCGAAAGCGGATGCCCCGTCACCTCAACCCGACATCAAGCCCCTGATTACATTTGACGATTTCAGCAAGCTCGATCTGCGGGTTGCCACCATTGTTCATGCCGAAGCCGTCCCCAAGTCAAAAAAACTCCTCAAGATCGAAATTGATATGGGTGAACGCCGAACAATTGTTTCCGGTATCTCAGAAAGTTATCGTCCTGAAGACCTTGCCGGGATGCAGGTGGTAGTGGTAGCCAATTTAAAACCTGCCAAACTCATGGGTATCACCTCCCAGGGTATGCTGCTCGCGGCGGATGCCGATTCGGGAGACAGCCTGGTAATTCTGGACCGAAACGCCGTTCCCGGATCTTCCGTTAGCTGATATGGAAACACTAAAGAACCGCAACCAGAACTCGTCCCTGCCCGGCTGGCATTCTCACCAAAGCCTGTTTCAGAGGAGCCGGACCCGCAAAACCTTGTTCCGTAAAGGAATACGACTGGGTACCATGACGGTGGTAATCGTTTTTGGAATCTACGGCCTGATCCAGTGTTTCAACTGGATAGTAGATAACGGCAACACCACATCAAAAACAGCTGCCACTGCCTCGCCCAACGAAGATCTCCGGCAAAACGACAAACAGGTGGCTCGACAACTTTTGCAAGAGATACCTTTCCTCAATCTCAAGGAGGCCTCCTTCCAGGTAACCCGCCGGGATACAACCCTGCATCTCGACACCAGCATCGACCCCTCTTTGCAGGACTACATGCTGGGAAAACTGGATCGCAAGAATTCACGTCACATTGGGCTGGTTGCTCTGAACCCTGCCGGCGGTGAAATCTTAATGATGGCCGGCTATGACAAAATCAACCCTGATAGCAATACCTGCCTTGACAACACCTACCCTGCTGCAAGTATCTTTAAAATTGTCACGGCAGCCGCTGCCGTCGAACAGCGTAATCTCGATTCAAACTCGAAGCTCATGTTCAACGGAAATCAGCACACACTCTACAAAACCCAACTCAAAAACCGTAAAAACCGCTATACCAACCACACGACTTTCCAGGAAGCTTTTGCTAAATCCATCAACCCTGTTTTTGGCAAGCTCGGCGCCTTGAGTCTGGAAAAAGACCAACTATCGGCATGTGCGGAAGCCTTTGGCTTCAACTCGGAAATCGATTTCGAACTGCCCCTCTTGGCAAGTCATTTCAGCATCACCGACACCCCCTATCACCGGGCTGAAATTGCCAGCGGATTCAACAGGCAGACCACACTTTCGGCACTTCATGCCGCATTGCTACCCGCCGTCATTCTCAATCAAGGCAAACTAGTGGAACCGACGATCGTCCACCGGATCACCAATGGATCCGGTCAACTTCTCTACGAAAACCGGCCGGGCCCAACAAGGCAGGTCATAACACCCAAGGCTTCGCGGGTGATCTACGACCTCATGGAAGCCACCGTCCGATACGGCACAGCTAAAAAAGCCTTCAAGGGTTTCCAAAAAGATCCTGTACTCTCAAAATGCAACCTGGGTGGAAAAACCGGGTCTATCTATAACAAAAAGCATGATTTGCGATACGACTGGTTCGTGGGATTTGCCGACCTGAAAAACGGTGACAAGAAAATGGCCATTGCCGTTGTCGTGGCCCACGAAGAATATATCGGCATCCGGGCAGCCGCTTACGCCCGCATGGCTATAAAGAAATACTACGCAGCCTTTTTAAAAACAGGTTGAACCGATATCATGGCACGGGAATCCTTCACCAGGCCAATTCCTGGAAAGAGGTTGCAGATTTCCTGGTTGCAGGTATACTACTTTTTTCGGACAAGAAATCCAGAGTGTCGACCGGCTCGATGATCTATAGGGGTTGTCATCAATATGTTCCGAATAAGTCTCTCAGCTCCAGGGGATTCCATATTTTGACAAATGCTATAAAGAAGCTTTTGGAAATATTCTCAAAGGATGGCAAGCATGAAACATGATGTTCGCTCCCGAACGAAAAGCAGACACAGCGAATGGCAGGATGCCCTGAACGCTATATTATGTCGACAGATTTATTTTGGCCGTGATCTCAGCAGCGTCCCCCTGGGTTCCCTTGTATTTTTTCCCTGTCTCCCCAACAGACTGTCCTGCGGACTGACGGGAATTGTTTCCGTTAAATCAAAGCAGAAATCGGGCATTCGAATCGATATACCCGGCATGGAGGATCAGGTCCGGTCACTTGGGCAGAAAACCATTGATCAGTGTACCCGGGAAGAACTCGCCGGGAAAGACCACTACCTGGGCGGAAAAGCACTTCTGACATCTCTCTACGATCAGGTTCAGCAGTTTAAGCGAACGGACGCATTCCTGCATGTCTTTACCCACAGGGACGTCCTGGAAGAGATCCTCGAACTTGCCGAAAAGATCCATGCCGTCATCGAGGCAGAATCCCTTGTACTGTCCCGACAGGTGGGTCATCTTTCACCGGGTGAAGTCGAAACGATCACGGACTCCCTCGAGACGCTAAAAGACATTCACTGGTCTCTCAAAACCGAGATTGCCGGAAATGTCCGGAAGGTAGAAAGCCTCGCCTCCTACCATGCGGGTATGGCGTCACCATTTTTTATCAAGATATTTCGGGAAATCAACGCTGTCCTCAACAGTATCGACCGGTTGGAGGTTCGTGGAAGAGATTCAGCCGGCATCTCCGTCATGCTCCTGTTTGATGCGAAGGACTGGCGAGACCTGCACAGAACGATCGATAACGACGGTTTTCTGGGCGCCTTTTCCAGCAGATCCTCGCACAATGTCCTGACCAACGGTAGCATACAAATGGACCCGACCCAGGAATCGACTCAGAGTGATCGTGTCACCATCGCCTTCACCTACAAGGTTGCCGCTGAAATCGGCGGGCTTGGGGACAATGTTTCCTATCTGCGCCGCCAGATCAAGACAGATCCCATCTTCCAGCGGGCAGTAACGTTTACGCCCGTCAACTACACCATATCATCCCATACACGCTGGGCTTCCGTGGGTGCCATTACCGAATCGAACTGTCATCCCATGGATAATATACCGGAGGGAGACAACTGCGCCGCCAAGGGGATTATCCATGCCTGCCTCAATGGCGACATCGATAATTATCTGGAAATTAAAGAAGATCTTCTAAAATCGGGTGCTGTCATCCAGGAAGACATCTCAACCGACACCAAGGTCATCCCCCTGCAGATCCAGAAGTATCTTCAGGAAGGTGCCCCGGTGGCTGAGGCGTTTCGCCGGTCCCTGAATGACTTCGATGGCTCCCACGCCATTTCCATGCATACCAATCTGGCCCCGGGCAAACTGTTTCTGGGGCAGCGGGGCAGCGGCCAGGCTATTTTTGTCGGCCTGTCAGAAGATCGCTATATACCGGCATCGGAAGTCTACGGGTTTGTCGAAGAAACGCCCTATTACCTGAAACTGGACGGCGAAAAAATAGTCCAGGGCAAGCATGGGGATGTGCAGGGACAGATTTTCATCCTGGATCAGAACTCATCCGGAGGCGTCGATGGTATCGATGCCATGGCCTATGACGGCTCACCCCTCGAACTCAAGGAAGCCGATATCAAACGAACCGCCATTACCACCCGAGATATAGACCGGCAGCATTTCCCTCATTATTTCTTGAAGGAGATTTCGGAAGCTCCCGCCTCCATTGAAAAAACACTCCAGAACCGGTGGAAGGTAACCGGGAAAGAACAATACACCACTGTTCTGGACAGCACCGTGTTGAACGCGTCAATCATTGAAGCCCTGCGTTGCGATCAGATACGAAGAGTCTATTTTACCGGCCAAGGCACGGCGGGCATTGCTGCACAAGTCTGTGCCGACATCCTGAGTTACTACCTGAATGATTCGAAACTTTTTATCGACGCCCTGAAAGCATCGGAACTGAGCGGGTTTAAGATGAATGAACACGACAGCCCGGACAGTATGTCGGACACGCTGGTGATCGCCATCAGCCAGTCGGGGACAACCACCGATACCAACCGCGCAATCGATATGGTCCGGGAGCGCGGCGCCAGAACCCTGGCCATCGTCAACCGCCGGGATTCCGATATCACGTTTAAGGTCGAGGGGGTCATGTACACCAGTAAAGGCCGCGATATCGAAATGTCGGTAGCCTCAACAAAAGCTTTTTACTCACAAATAGTTGCCGGCGCCGTCCTGGGACTCCACATGGCTGCCGCAACAGGTCGCCGGAATATCGCCTTCGTGACCGAAGAAATCAAAAAACTGCTTGAGTTGCCGACTCACATGAAAAAAATCCTTGGGCAGGCGGAGGCCATCGAAGGCTCTGCTCGCAGGCTTGCAGCCACAAAAATCTACTGGGCTGCCGTGGGGAGCGGGCCCAACAGGGCTTCCGCCGACGAAATCAGGATCAAGCTGAGTGAACTCTGCTACAAGACCATCTCTTCGGATTACGTTGAAGACAAAAAGCATATCGACCTCTCATCAGAGCCCCTGATACTCGTGTGTGCAGCCGGCGCTAAGAGCACAGTCATCGGTGACATCATCAAAGACACAGCCATATTCAAGGCACACAAGGCGACACCCATCGTCATCACAAATGAAGGCGAGACACGATTCGATCCCTATGCGGAAGACGTATTCCACGTCCCGGTCACCAGTGAACACCTGGCACCTATCTTGAATACCCTCGTGGGTCATCTCTGGGGCTATTATGCCGCCCTGGCCATCAACGAGGGGTCCCGATTTCTACACACGTTTCGTGGGAAGATCAAGGAAACTATCGATGAAAAGGCAGCCCGGGGAATGGATGTCTATGAGGTCATACTCGAAAAATCATTCCGGGAAACAATAGCGAAGTTTTATCAGGAATTTCGCGATAAAAAACAAAAACATCGCTTCCCCGTGTCGATAGCAATGGCCTCTGACCTGACGCTCCTGCTGAAATACCTTTCCGGCAAACTTCCCATGCCCGATTTCGAACTCGACTTTGGCGTCAAGGGTACGGCATTGAACGTGATCAACATGTTCTTCACGTTCATCAGTGAATCCATCAACAGCATGTCCCGGCCCATCGATGCCATCAAGCACCAGGCAAAAACGGTAACCGTAGGAACCAGTCGCATCAGTGAAAAAATCAAAGGGCTCCTTTTCGACTCTCTGACCAAGCACGGCATCATCATCTCTCAGATCACTCCCAACAATATTCTTGTCCTGAAAAATCTTCAAGAGGTTGTTGCAAGCATTGGGGGATCCATCCTTTACCGTATCAACAAGCTGAATCTGTTGAACGAACTCACGGATGAAACCACTATTGAAGTTCTGGAGAAAAGAGGTGTGCTAAAACCGATCCCTTCCCGTGTTGAAACCGATACGACTCTCAAGGGCACCAAACGTATTATTGTTCAAAAAGGAAACATCTACATCGGGAAAGGGCGCAAAGATGATCGGAGTATTCTCGTAATTCCCGTTATTTCAGCATCTTCCGACAGCCCAAACATCATCGAAAACCTCCTGCTGCTGAATATCTCCTTTCGTAAGAATGTACCCTTGGCCATTATCATTAAGGCACTCGGCGGCAAGTATGAGCATATTAAAAACATTGTCATGGAAAACAGTGTCCCCTGGGCAGACAGTTATCTGCAACTCCTGGAGATGGACGAGCTGTTCGGAAAATCCGCCGAAAAAAGTGGAGAAACAATTCTGGCCGGCCTGGCGGACACAAAACCGACAAATTAAGGGATTAAGCATCTTTAAACCGAAGCCATCTCAAAAATAGGATTTTGGTCCAAGATTAAGGCGGGGCTGAGTTTCAACCCGCAGGCATACTTCTGTATGTCGAGGATTTGAAACGAGGGCCCAACACAGAGATTGGACCAAAAGATATTTTTGAGATAGCTGCTATTGACTTTCACCTGCAGTTACTATACATCCCGAACATCGAAGGGCTATTAACGTCAATTAAAGGGGGAGAAATATGACAAAAGCAGAACTCATCGAAAACATTGCAAAGGATGCCGGCATCTCCAAAGCAGCCGCCGGGGTGGCACTCAATTCATTTGTTGACAACGTCACCAAGGCATTAAAAAAGAAAAACGGCAAAGTCACGCTAGTCGGTTTTGGAACCTTCAAAAAGATTTACCGCAAAACCCGTAAAGGTCGCAATCCCCAGACAGGCGAGGTCATCAAGATCAAGGGTAAAAATGTGGTCAAATTCAGTGTCGGGAAAAAACTGAGCGACGCTGTTTAGAAGCTGTCTGCAAAGGTACACCAGACACGATATCAATGACAGCCGGATCTGCTTTCATCAAGTAGACCGGCTGTTTTTTTTTTTGGAATGGATGAATTTATATTCATTGATTTTATTAATCACTTTTCCGATCATATCAGAATTAAAACTATTCAATAAAAACAATAAATATATTCTAACATGTTGAATATATATTTATTATTTTTATTCTTAGCTGATCAACACTTCGATGATTATCCCTTGACACAGCCCCTGCATCTCTGTTAAGTAAAATGAATATTCATTCATTATGTTCCGATGTGGATACGGGAATTTTGGCAGAACCAGTCTATTTGCACACATTTGGACCCGATGCCCGCCATCGGAAGCCAGTATCAGACCACCACAACCAGGAGGAGACCATGCAAAGAAAAATCAGGAAAGCCGCTGTTATCGGCTCAGGCGTCATGGGAGGGGGCATTGCCGCGCTGCTGGCGGGTGCCGGCATCAAAACGCTGTTGCTGGATATCGTTCCGCCCAACCTGAATGACGATGAAAAAGAGAACCCGGAAGCCCGCAATAGAATCGCCAAGACGGGCCTCGACAACCTTGCCGTAGCCAGACCGGCCCTTCTAATGCAACCAAAAGATCTGGACCTAATCACTATCGGTAACCTCGAAGACGATTTTGACCGGATATCGGCATGTGACTGGATTATCGAAGTGGTTGTCGAAAATTTGACCGTCAAACACCAGCTCTTCGAACGTATGGAAGGGGTCCGAAAACCAGGAACCATCGTTTCCTCCAACACGTCCGGTATTCCCTTAAAATCCATGTCCGAAGGACGTTCCCAGGAATTCAAACAGCACTTTCTCGGAACCCATTTCTTCAACCCCGTGCGCTATATGAAACTGCTCGAGATTATTCCGGGAGAAGAAACCCACAGGGATGTCCTTGATTTTATGGCTGATTTCGGCGAACGAATTCTCGGCAAAGGGATTGTGTGGGCCAAAGACACACCCAACTTCGTTGGTAACCGCATCGGTATTCACGGTATGGTCAAAGCCATGAAATTGATGCTGGAAGAAGGATTGAGTATCACGGAAGTCGATGCACTCTTCGGTCCGGTCATGGGGCGCCCCAAAACCGCCATGTTCAAAACCGCCGACCTGGTAGGGCTTGACATCCTGAGCCATGTGGCCGGGAACACCTATGAACTGGTAACGGACGATGAGGACAGGGACAGTTTTCAGATTCCTGAATTCGTGACCCGCATGCTCAAGAATAATCTGCTGGGTAAAAAAACCCAGGGCGGGTTTTATAAGACAGACCTGACGCCGGAATGGCAGAAAATCCGAAAAGTTATCGATCCTGCTACACTGGAATATGCTGCGTATGAAGCCCCTGACTTCCCCTGTCTGACAGAAGCCCGAAAAGCCAAGACCCTTTCCGACAAGATCAATGCCGTCATGTACGGTACCGACAATGGGGCACGTTTTGCCTGGAAGGCCGTAGCCGGCAACCTGGTTTACTCGGCCAACAGGATCCCGGAAATATCAGACACCATCGTTGAAATAGACAACGCCATGAAATGGGGATTCAATTTTGAAATGGGCCCATTCGAAACCTGGGATACCATCGACCTGGTCAAATCAGTGGAGAAAATGAAAGAAGATGGGTTTATCATCCCGGAAAAAATCAGCAACATGCTGGCAGCCGGCCACACCTCTTTTTATAAAACAGAGAACGGCCGGCGCTTTTTTTACGATTTTACTTCCGCCGCATACAAACCCGTCCAGGTGAGTGCCAATATCATCTCCCTGGCAGGGTTGAAGGCAGATGGCAAGACGGTTCAGTCCAATGAGTATGCTTCACTCGTCGATCTGGGTGACGGTGTCTTCTGTCTTGAATTTCACTCCAAGATGAATTCCCTGAACCAGGATATTATTCAGGCCATCCACTCAAGCATCGATTATGTCGACACCCACGGGGCCGGACTCGTGATAGGCAACCAGGGCGGCGGTATGCCGGGAGCGTTTTCAGCAGGGGCCGACCTGGCTGCCGTAAGACAGGCGGTGACGGAAAACCGCCTCGAGGAAATCGAACAAATGATCAAGGACCTCCAGTACGGTCTCCTTAAGGCGCGTTATGCGCCCTTTCCCGTTGTTGCCGCACCCTACGGCATGACCCTGGGTGGTGGGTGTGAAGTCTGTCTGGCCTCGGATCGGGTCGTGGCCCATAGCGATCTTTTCATGGGCCAAGTTGAATTCGGTGTCGGTCTCCTGCCGGCCGGCGGCGGATGCCTGGGATTGTGGCGAAACTATTTGGCCTCGATCCCGGAAGCAGCTGCAGGGGATGTCGACCTGACGCGATTCTTCATACCGGCCTTTATGACGATTGCCATGGCCAAGGTCTCCATGTCCGCTGCCGAGGCAAGGGCCAACGGCTTTCTGAATCCCACGGACCGGATTATCTTCAACCGTGATTACCTGGTGGGAGAATCGAAAAAGGAAGTGCTGAGAATGCTGGACGCGGGGTACGCACCCCCGGTAAAACGAAAGATAAAGGTCCTGGGGGAAGCCGCGCAGGGAATGGCCAATACGCAGATAGCAGACATGCAAAGGGCCAAGTATATCAGTGAGTACGATGCCTTTGTTCTCAAACGGATCGCCTATGTCATGAGCGGCGGCAACGTCCGTAGCAACAGTCACATCGAGGAAGACGTCATCCTGACACTGGAAAGAGAGGCCTTCATCGATTTGCTGAAAGAAGAAAAGACCCTGGCCAGGATCGATCATATGCTCAAAACAGGCAAACCCCTCAGGAATTGAAATCCTGTGCCATATGAATAGCAGCCTTTCAAGGGATAATACCAGCGGCAATGCCGCTTCACATAAAATCGCAGGAACGATTTTATTCAAGGAGAATAACAAATGAAAGATTCATATATAGTGACATCCGTGAGAACACCCGGGTGCAGACGAAACAAAGGCGCCTTCAAGGACACGAGACCCGATGATCTTCTCTCCTTTATATTGAGTGCCGCTGTCGACAAGACTGAAAATATCGAGAAAAAGGATATTGACGACATCATGATCGGGTGCTCCTTTCCGGAAGCGGAGCAGGGGCTCAATATCGGGCGTATTGCATCCCAGATGGCAGGTTTTCCCGTTGAAGTGAGCGGTGCGACAGTGAACCGGTTCTGTTCATCCGGTCTGGAAGCCATCGCACTGGCCGCGTTGAAAATACAAGCAGGATGGTCGGATGTAACCATTGGCGGGGGGGTCGAAT